>JBKPKU010000050.1:0-6476 GCA_046731295.1 Actinomycetota bacterium | reverse complement strand
CAGGCCCGAACCTGTCGGGGTGCTCTCGCAGTCGGCACTCAGTTCGTCGGGGCTCACCGGTGTGAGCCTACGTCGCCGCGTGCATGGTCGGGTGAGCGGGCTCACCTATCCGCCGCCTCCCCCATGAACGCGGGTGACGTCGACGGACAGCCCCCAGTAGAACCGGTACTTCTCCAGCCGTGGGTGCCACACGCGGAGGACGCAGTCCGTTAGCTTTTTGTCGAAGCAGAACACCTTCCGCTTGTCCGATACGGGGTAGGTTACGTACCGGCCCTGGTGCCTGTCCCAGAGCGTGACCTGGCAGTTCGTGTACTTGCCGTGCAGCCGGTCACATGTAATCGACTTTACATACGAGTGCCGAGGTCCCGCGCCGACCGCGAGGAGCGCGGCCACTCCGACCAATGCGATCAGTCTCCTCACTCGACTCCTTCTGTCCGAGCCGACGCTCGGCGCGTTCTGCCCCACTGACTCAATGTCCAAACGCATTCCTCCTTTCAAAGCGCCACCCCATGGCCCGTAGGGCATGTGAGTAGGTCTTGACGGTTCCGATTGACAGGCCCAACTCCTTCGCCACCTCGCGCTCCGTGAATCCTGCCTGGCGCAGGATCAGCACTTCGGCCAGCCGGGGGCTTACCTGTCTCATGTGTAGACCTTTTTCCAATCTGCGAAGTGCTCACGCATGGACTCGCACTCTGCGCCCATCGCATCAGCGGTCGGCCTCCCCCAGCATCCCGACGACCACCGCCCGGAGCGTCCGATCCTCCTCGCAGTCGATCAGTAGCTCGGCGAAGGCGCGGCTCCCGTGCGCTCAGCGGCCGTCCTTCCCTCGAAGTGAGAAGATTAGGAGAGAAGCAACTCATTTATTGGGACCGTTCGCGAAGAGCCGTGGGCAGCCCCTCGAAGCGAGGAGGCAACGATGACCACGCTCGTAGACACGGTCCGCATCGAAGCCCCGCCTAGATCGCCAGTCCAGCCGGCCGCGCCGTTGGACCCTCCGCGGGATGTTGCATCCGAGTCCCACTCCGACGAGCGTTCGTTCGAGGTCGAGTCACGCGGCGGATACACTCGGACCGTCGTGGGCCGGATCGCTTACCTCGACGAAGAGGCGCAGACCTACATGGTACGCACTCGCACCGGGATGCTCGTTAGGGTTCCGCTGCGAGATATCACGAGCTCATCCTCTTCAATCGCGCACGCCTTGTCGAACTTGTCGAGGCTTCGGGACGCGGCAACTGTTGCGCCACCTTAGAGCACTGGCTACCGTGCGGGGCCTGCGGGGCTTCCGTTGCTCCCATGGCGAAGTCCATGATCGAGCGAGGGGGCCGCAACTGTTAGACCGAAAGTGCCCGCCATTGGTGGAGCCGCCCAAGACGGGGCGTATGCGCGACGAACTCGCGACCTTGCCTTCTTCGGTTCCCTGGAACCGAGGAGGCACGCATGGTCCACTGGCCAAAGAGCGTTGGAGCGAACGTCTTCGCGCTCATGCTCGCCATCATCGTCGTGTTGGGCGTCGCTCAGTTGGCGACTCGCGCTGTCGAGCCATCTGTTCGTGTGGGCGTTCCTCGTCGTCATCGCCATTACGACCGCTGCCCTCATCGTCCGGCATCGCAGGGCCGCGGCCGCACAGGACCTCGCCCTGGCCGATTACCCGTCGTTCGGCGACGTGCTTCCCCACTGGGACCGCCACGACGATCTGATTCCTGCGCGGTCGGCGGAAGCGTGAGGCGGATAAGCACCGCTCGAAGCGTCCGATCCTCCTCGCAGTCAATCAGCACCTCGGCGAAGGCACGGGTCTGCGGGTAGCTCCAGAACTCACCGATCCGCTCGGCTCGCTCGAGATCGGGCAGCATGAGGACGTGAGTACACGCGCAAGCGGAGGGACAGACGTGACCCACGTAGCAACTGCATCGCCCCGGACAACCGTGACACTTCCCTTCTAGGGGGTCGAAGCAAGTTTGCTTCCTGGCCGGCGGCAAGGCTTCCAGGCGCTTGCTGAGTCGCTGCTCCATCTCCTCGAAGGTCACGGCATTGACGCTAATACGTAGGGCCGACCCAGTGCAGCTTGCAAGTGTATTTGCCAACGCTCGCCCAGCGCAGGGTCCTACACTGCGACTGTGACGAAGAAGCGAGACCGCGATCGGGATATCGTCCGGGAGCTCCAGGAGGACGCCAAGTGGAGCATGTGGACGAACACCTTCGGGCGGCAGCGTGGATGGGGGCGTCCCCGCTCCCTTCCGTACGGTGTCGGGTTGCGAACCTACATGCTGGCCGCGGTCCTCATTCTCGGGACGGTGATTGCTGTGATCGGGCTCATCGCACTAATTCTCAACCTCGACTGACGCAAGCCTCAAGGTACATTCCCGCACCCTGTTGCAGTTGAGTCTCTGGCTGAACGGGTCTCTTGAGCGCATCATTCAAGAATGCAAGGGCGGGACTTGGCGTTGATCGTTGCCGGGTTGCTCTTCTTCGCCGCGTGCGGAACCGAACAGGGCTCACTTGTGAGAAGGGCGGAAGTACTCGATGAGCCGTTCCCGGCGACCGTCATGAACCTGCACATCGCACGGTTCCACACCTGCGACGCACAGGGCGGTCGCATGGTGCGCGAACGCGACTGCAACACCAAGGGTGTGTGATCGCCATGACCGTTCGGGTGACGAATCCAACCGAGCGAGGCGCGAACGTGGCTCGATGCGTGGCCACTGTGGTCCTCGATCAATCGGAGCGTCGACGTGCAGAGTTCTGGATGCAGGGTCCGGCGGGCGCGTGGGTGGAGGCGGACAGACTCGTGAGGTTACTGAAGTCGTTGTTCTTCCACTGTCCTACAGACAGATCAGCCAGCTGCCTTCGGCCGTAAGGGCTACGTGCGAGGGGTGGGACTGGCACGGGAATCCTCCCGACTAGCCGTAAGACGAGCCTCCGGGTACATCATCCAACGGGTTGCATCACGGCGTCCTGTTCCTCGACCGATTCAGCGAGTACCGCCGAACCGTTCGCCGCGCCGCCCACCTGATTGAGCAAGCCGAGGCGCCGCTGGAGGAGGCCTCAGGCGTGATCGCAAGCGGCTACCGAAGGCTGGACCCGTAGGAGTGGTCAGGGCCGTCGAGAAGCGGCGGGCCGCACAAGGTCGGCAGGGTCACCTCGCTTTGCGAGGCTATCCCCCCTGCGACATGATGCCGTTTGAAATGCCGCTCTTTCGCGAGAAAGCCGCCTGCCCGAACTGCGGCGCGACGGTCAGACAGCCGAAGGATCCCGACGACTTCCTATGCTGGTCGTGCAAACGCCCCGGCCCGTGGGCGTCTGATGAACAGCGCTCGCGATGGGAACAGGAAGTCCAAGAGCGGCAGCGGGCCTGGAGCGAGCAGGAGAAAGCACGGCTCGATCTTCGCCGGCGTGCTCTTGAGCAGGCGGCGTCCCTGACTCCGATCCAGTTAGCGGGACTCGTCGCACAAAAGGCCGAGAACGTATACGTCGCGATGCCGGCCCAGCTGGCGGAGTGGAGGAGACAGCGCGGCCACTACCAGGGCGGCACCGGGATCCGGGGCTTCTCGATGCGTGTGCCCGGAACCAAGTCCATGCGCGTTTACTCGGGAGGGCTGAGCCAGCGCCAATACGTGCCGGGAGAGGAAGGATGGCAGTTCACCGATCAGGGAACCGCCGTGATCACAAGCAAACGAGTCGTGTTCATGGGGCAGTCGAAGGCGATCGAGTGGGCCTCCCCCAGGCTCGTCGCCCTCGGGGCCGATCGGTCAAACAACAGTCTGCTGTTGCAGGTATCGAACCGCCAGAAGGCTCACGTCTTGCAACTATCGGACCTCGAGCTGTTCGAGGTGGCTCTCGATGCCGCGGTCGAGGGCAAACCAGGCCTGCCACAGCAGACGGGACCCGAACTACCTCCGCCGCCGCCGGTCTGATTCAACTCGGCAGCCCCTACCGCCAGGGCTTCTCGCGCCGCCAGACCTTCGCCCAGCCGTGACCTCGCGTCGATCCCAGACGCGGCTTCGACCCTCGCGCCGCAGCCCAGCCCGCCGACCCGGGGGTGAGCGAGGTCACCTCGGCCAGGTGCCTCAAAGCACCGACCAGGCAGGGCGTCCGATCTAGGGTCGCCGCGAGACGTACCGAAGGACGGAGCCGAAGGGAGGGAACGATGAGCACCAGGGTCGGAACACTGCAGGCGCCCAAGGCGGGCGGTTCCATCATGCTCGCTGCGTTCCTCGCGTCGTTCGTCATCCTGACGATTGCTGTGGTCGCCATCTCGTTCGATCGCGACCTAGGGCGACAGGGTGAGACGACGTTCGTGGGCCGCCACATGGTCAGCACGCCGAGCGAACTGAGCGCCGGGAGCGTCGGCGCGGCCGAGCAGACCTTCGTCGGCGGCACGGCGGCGAACACGCCGAGCGAGCTGAAGCCCGTGTACATGCACGGTCGCACCCTCCGGGGCCTGTCGCCGCTGGAGCCCGTGTACATGCACGGTCGCAACCTGCGGGGCCTGTCGCCGCTGAGTGGCAAGCTGGGGACCAATACCCCGACCGAGCTCTCCGGCGGAATCATCGGCGGCGGACTCCCGGCGGAGGTCTACGCCCGTCACCAGCGCCGTTGAACCCAAACAACCTGCGAATGGCCCCGGCGATCCCGGCCGGGGCGTTCGCTTGTCGGGGAATACCCCAGGAGGCTCGAGTTCCTCGGCTAGCGCCAGGGCTTCTCCCGCCGACATGCTCTAGCCCAAGCCTTGACCTCTCGCCGATCCCATATGCGGCTCTGACCTCGCGGCCGACCGGCGCGGGGAACCCGAGGTCGAGTGAACTCTTGTCGCGGGAGCGTTCCTTCCCGTGGATAGGTGGGAGATGTACCCGGCCGTAGCGTGACCGGCGTCACGCATCCGCGTCGATTCCTTCCGGGGTTGCGTACAGGTCGTGACTGTTCTTGACTTCCCTCCGCTCTCCGAACCCGACGAAGATGGTTCCGATGACTGCCACGCCGATGCTCACGGCTTGCAGCCAGAAGCCGATCTCGAATGAAACGTTTACGGAGAAGGTGCCCGTGTTGACCAGAACGCCGATCCAGGTGAGCGACCAGGCTATGACCGCCCCCACCAACACGGAGGGCAGAACCGGCCCTCGCTGGCCGCGCACAAGGGCGATGACCGCGACGACCGCGACCGGGGCCACTCCGCCGAACAGGTAGAGCGGCGCACCAAGGTACGAGTCTGCGCCAAGCGGCCTCTGCGTCAGTAGTTCAAACAGAGAGATCGTCCTCTCCCCGGCGCCAACCGCGTAGTAGGGAAGGAAAGAACTCGTCACGAAGAGCGCCGCGCCGAGAAGGACGATTGCGTAGCCGAAGGTGGAGCGGCGTGTCCGGGTTCGGTGAACTTCGTGCGCCATCCCCCGATGATGTCTCCGCCGTCGGCGGATGTCGAACCTGGCAGATGTACGCCGGCGTAGGGTGGCCGGGGTCACGCGTCCATTCGTGGCTTGACTACGTACCTCGGAACTCCGCTGGGACTTCTGTCCAGGCTGCGATGGAACCGATGGCCTGGCTGTAGGACGACGCCTCCTCCGACGTAAACGTCACGACGTAGTAGTCCGCGTCAGAATCCTGCGATTCAGCCGTCCACCATGCGTCCGGGTCCCACACCGCGCCGGTCGCGGCCAGAATTTCGAGGATCGAATGGTCGGGTTGGTAGCCGAGAGCATCGACGTTCCACACGGTTCGTCCGTATCTGAGGACCACGCCGCTGAACTGGAACGGGTAAGCATCCGGTTGGGCTGAAACCGCCGCTCTTCCTGCCCGTATGAGCGACGCTGCGTGCGGACTATCTAACCCTGCGGCGCGGCCCGGATGCTCCCTCAGAGGAGGGGGATTAGGGACAACGAAGGTGAGCGTCCTCATACCCAAAACGTACCCGCAGGAGCCCTCCCCTTCTCCTGAGATAGGGATGGGGCAATGTACGTTCTCATCGCGTCAACGGCGTCACGCGGCCATGCTCGGACGCCCCTTACGTGGAACAGAAGGGACCGGTTGGCTTGATGCCGTGTGATCCTCGCGGCGGCCCAAGCGTGACCTCGTTCGGGTTCACCCAAACGACGCCGTCCTGCACTAGGGTCGCCAGTCGATCGAGGCCGCGCGGTGCGGGGCCGAGTTCGTAGTTGCCCAGCCGGTCGAACTTCGTGCCGTGGGCCGGGTCCTCGAACCACCCCGACGATCGGCAGTAGATGACCCTCTCGCCGAGATGCGTGCTTCGCGCCAGGAGTGCGATCGGGCTCCGTGGCGGGTCGATCACTATGTAGGCCGGCACCTCGGGGAGCGAAACCACCCCCCGGGATCGGACGTCTTCGATCGATCCGACGCGCACCCATCCCGGGCCGGGCGACCTCTCGGCGACAAGGGATCGAACAAGGGCGAGGCCGAGAAGCGAGGCGGCCACGACGCCGATGACGAGGAGCGAACCTCGTCTCCAAGAAGGTCCTGGCCCCACCTGT
>JBKPKU010000049.1:0-22017 GCA_046731295.1 Actinomycetota bacterium | reverse complement strand
CTTCCCGTCGACCACCTCGACCCCCCAGACCGGCAGCGGCCGCGTCGTCGGCGTCGTGCAGCACGTGCTGCCGGCCGTCGTCAACGTGGTCGCCGAGGCCGGCGAGAGCAAGGGCGAGGGTACCGGCTTCATCGTCCGCTCTGACGGCATCGTCGTGACGAACTTCCACGTGGTCGAGGGCGCCTCGAAGCTCACCGTGCTCACCTCGGCGCAGGACCCGGCGCATTACGACGCGCGCGTGATCGGCGGTGACGTCCAGGCCGACATCGCGGTTCTCAAGGTCGACGCTACGGACCTGCCCACGGTGCCGCTCGGCAACTCGAACGACTTGCAGCTCGGCCAGCCCGTGGTGGCGATCGGCTACGCGCTCGGACTGTCCGGCGGACCGTCGGTGACCGACGGGATCGTGTCATCGCTGACGCGCCAGATCACGGTGCGCGACGAGCGCTGCACGGAGTGCAGCGGCCAGCAGCGCGTCTACACGCACGTGATCCAGACCGACGCCGCGATCAACCCAGGCAACTCCGGCGGGCCGCTCGTGAACCTGGCCGGCCAGGTCGTGGGAGTCAACACGGCGGGCGCCAACTCGGCCGAGAACATCGGGTTCGCGATCCAGATCGACTCGGCCAAGCCCATCGTCTTCCAGGCGGCCGAGCACCCCTCGCAGCCGGTCGCTTTCATGGGCATCACGTCCGCGGCGCCCACCAACCCGCAGGTGCAGTTCCAGTTCAACCCGCCGGTGGACCAGGGAGCGCTCATCGTCGACCTCGTGCCCGGCGGGCCGGCGGCCGACGCTGGGATCGTCGTGGGCGACGTGATCGTCCAGTTCGACGGCAAGGACGTGACGGACCCGGACCAGCTGGGCGAGCTGATCCGCGAGCACGGGCCCGGCGACCAGGTCACCGTGGGCGTCGTGCACCCCGACGGCTCCAACGGCGAGGTCACGGTCACGCTCGGCACCAACCCGGCCGCGACCACATGATCAGAGAGCGCGATCGGGCCCCGGGGCGCGGCGGTGCGCTAGCCTGACCCACGTGAGGGTGAGGCTCCGCAACCCCGACCGGGAGGTCGAGCTCGCCGGGGGCCGAACGATCCACGACGTGCTCGGGGAGCTCGAGATCGATCCGGACACGGTGCTCGTGATCCGCGAGCGGGAGCTGCTCACGCGCGAGGACCGGGTCGCAGAGAAGGATGTCATCGAGGTCCGCCCGGTGATCAGCGGCGGGGCGGGGCCGAACCGGATGAGGTGTCGGCGCTGCAAGGCCCCGGCGATCATCGAGCTCCGGCGGCACAACGCCGCGTTCTGCCGCGACTGTTTCCTGCGCCACGTCCGCGAGCAGGTCAGGCGCGCGATCGAGGGCTACGACATGCTCGAGCCCTCCGACCGGATTCTGGTCGCGGTCTCCGGCGGCAAGGACTCGTTGGCGCTGTGGGACGTCCTGCTCGACCTGGGGTACGGGGCCGACGGCCTGTACCTGGGCCTGGGCATCGGCGAGTACTCGTCGCGGTCGAACGAAGTGGTGCGGGCGTTCGCGCGCGATCGCGGCGCCCACCTGGTCGAGGTCGACCTGGCGCGCGACTACGGGTTCGACGTCCCGACGGCCGGGCGGAAGGGCTCGCGATCCACGTGCGCTGTCTGCGGCCTGTCCAAGCGCTACGTGTTCAACCGCGCCGCCCGGCAGGGTGGGTACGACGTGATCGCGACCGGGCACAACCTGGACGACGAGGCGGCCACGTTGCTGGGCAACACGCTCCGGTGGCAGACCGACTACATCGCGCGACAGTTCCCGGCCCTGCCCGCGGAGGAGGGGCTCGCGCGCAAGGTCAAGCCGCTGCATCGTCTGTCCGAGCTCGAGACGGCCGCCTATGCGTTCCTGCGCGGGGTCGACTACGTGGTCGAGGAGTGCCCGCTGGTCGCCGGCAATACGCAGCTCCGATACAAGGACGCGATGAACAGGCTCGAGTCCGCGTCGCCGGGCACCAAGGCGCAGTTCTTCCTCGGCTACCTCGATCGCGCCGCGCCGCTGTTCGCGACGCAGGACGACGCGACGCTCACGACGTGCCTCTCGTGCGGGGAGCCGACCATCGGCCGCTTCTGCGCGTTCTGCCGCGCGAGGGCCCAGATCCTGGGCGAACGGCTCGAAGAGCGTCAGCCCGAGGCTTCGTCGGACGCCGCGCTGGTCCGCGACCTGTCGAACGAGGTCATGCCCGTCGAGATCTACGAGAACGCACGGCGATGACCGGACCGTTCGAGGCGGGGGAGCGGGCACTGCTGCTCGACCAGCGAGGCCGTCGCTACCTCGTCACACTGAAGACCGGCGAGACCTGGCACTCGCACGGCGGGGCGCTCGCGCACGACCTGTTGATCGGCTCGCCCGAGGGCACCGAGGTGCGCTCGGCGACGGGGATGACGTTCCGCGCGTTCCGGCCGCGGATGGCCGACTTCGTGCTGAAGATGCCCAGGGGCGCGCAGGTCGTCTACCCGAAGGACGTCGGCCCGATCCTCGTGGAGGCCGACGTGTACCCGGGCTCTCGCGTCGTGGAGGCCGGCAGCGGCTCGGGATCGATGACGATCGCCCTGTGCCGCGCCACCGGCCCGGAGGGTCGCGTCGTCTCCTACGACCTGCGGCCGGAGTTCCAGGAGCAGGCCGCGCGGAACGTGGAGTCGTTCTTCGGGAAGACGCCGGACTGGCTCGAGCTGCGGGACGGGGACGTTCGCGATGTCGCCGAGACCGGCGAGGTCTTCGACCGGGCCATCCTGGACCTGCCCGAACCATGGGAGGCGCTCGAGGCGCTCCGGGTGGTCCTGCCCGCAGGCGGGATCGTGTGCGGGTACCTGCCGACGACCAACCAGGTGCAGCGGCTCGTCCTGGCGCTGGAGCGGGCCTCCTATGAGCACCTGGAGACGTTCGAGGTGCTGCATCGCGCCTGGCACGTGACGGCCCGCAGCGTCCGGCCGGACCAGCGGATGGTCGCACACACGGGATTCGTCACCGTCGCCAGACGCATCTGAATCGGATCGGCTCCGAACGCTCAGGTAAGGCGCGGGAGCGACCGAAAACCGTATCCATAGGCCGGAAGACATAGGCCGGACGTCCTCCCCGTCTTCGGCGGTCGGGAGAGAGGCCGGATGTATGCTTCCGCAGCCGCGGGAGGTGTTGAGGACATGCCCGAGCCGGACCCACGCGAACAGCAGGAGCAGTACGAGAAGCAGGTCCACGAGCTCAACACACAGGTCCGCTTCCTCGAGGACGAGGTCTCGCTGCTGCGCCGCCGGCTCACGAATGCCCCCCGCCAGGTCAAGCTGCTCGAGGACAAGCTCCTGGAGGCCCGCTCGGACCTTTCCCGCGCGCTGTCGCAGAACGAGAAGCTGGCCAGCACCCTGCAGGCCGAGAAGGAACGCATCGAGGGCCTGCGGGAGGAGGTCGAGAAACTCAGCCAGCCGCCGGCGTCCTTCGGCGTCTACCTCGGGTCTAACGATGACGGGTCGGTCGATGTGTTCACGGCCGGGCGGAAGATGCGCGTGAACGTCTCGCCCGACGTGGAGGAGGGGACCCTGCGCAAGGGCGCCGAGGTGATCCTCAACGAGGCGCTCAACGTGGTCGAGGCGCTCCTGCCCGACCGTGCCGGCGAGGTCATGAAGGTCAAGGACCGGCTGGGCGAGGACCGCGTGGTCGTGATCGGACGCGGCGACGAGGAGCTGGTGGCCACGCTCTCGGGCGCGCTGCTGGGCGAGGCCATCCGGGCCGGCGACCCACTGCTGATCGACCCGCGCTCGAACGTCGCGCTCGAGAAGCTCCCGAAGGAGGAGGTCGAGGAGCTCGTCCTGGAGGAGATCCCCGACGTCTCGTACGAGGACATCGGCGGCCTCGAGGGACAGATCGAGGCGATCCGCGACGCGGTCGAGCTCCCCTTCCTGTATGCGGAGTTGTTCCAGGAGCACCAGCTCGAGGCGCCCAAGGGCGTGCTGCTGTACGGCCCGCCGGGATGCGGCAAGACGCTGATCGCCAAGGCCGTCGCGAAGTCGCTCGCCGACAAGGTCAAAGAGCGAACCGGGCGGCAGGACGCACACTCGTACTTCCTGAACATCAAGGGTCCGGAACTCCTGAACAAGTACGTCGGCGAGACCGAGCGGCAGATCCGTCAGATCTTCCAGCGCGCGAAGGAGCGCAGCGAGGAGGGTCTGCCGGTCATCGTGTTCTTCGACGAGATGGACTCCATCTTCCGCACGAGGGGCTCGGGCATCTCGAGCGACGTCGAATCGACGATCGTGCCGCAGCTCCTCTCGGAGCTCGACGGCGTGGAGACGCTCAAGAACGTCATCGTGATCGGCGCCTCGAACCGCGAGGACCTGATCGACCCGGCGATCCTTCGCCCGGGGCGGTTGGACGTGAAGATCAAGATCGAGCGCCCGAACGCGGCCCAGGCCGCCGACATCATGAGCAAGTACCTGAACCCCTTCGTCCCGATCCACCCCGAAGACGTCGATCGCGCCAACGGCGACGTGAAGGGCGCGACCGCGCGCATGATCCAATCCACGGTCGATCGGATGTACTCGGAGGCCGACGACAACCGGTTCCTCGAGGTGACGTACGCGAGCGGCGACAAGGAGATCCTGTACTTCAAGGATTTCAACTCCGGGGCGATGATCGAGAACATCGTGCGCCGGGCGAAGAAGGAGGCGATCAAGCGCTTCCTGTCGACGGGGGAGAAGGGCATCAAGACCGAGGATCTGTCCCGTGCGATCCGCGACGAATTCAAGGAGAACGAGGACCTGCCCAACACCACCAACCCGGACGACTGGGCCCGGATCTCGGGCAAGAAGGGCGAGCGCATCGTCTACGTGCGCACCCTGCTCGGCGACGGCGACGGCGAGGGCAGGCAGGTCGAGCGGGTCAGCGCCGGCCAGTACCTGTAAGGTCCCGGGATGGCCATCCCCAAGGTCATCGGCACGGAGACCGAATACGGAATCGCGGCCGCGGCCTCGCCCGAGTTCAACCCGGTCATCTCGTCCTCGCTGCTGATCAGCACCTACGCGGGAGCGCTCCGGCGGATCCGGTGGGACTACGAGCAGGAGTCCCCGCTGCGCGACGCGCGCGGATTCGAGCCGGTCCAGCTGCGCGAACCCTCGGAGGAGGACCTCGGGCTCGCCAACGTAATCCTGCCCAACGGCGCGCGCTACTACGTCGACCACGCCCATCCGGAGTACTCGACGCCCGAATGCGCGACCCCGCGCGAGCTCGTGATCCACGACAAGGCGGGGGAGCGGGTGCTCGAGCGCTCTCTGCAGGAGGTCGACCGCGCGATGGCGGGCGGCCCCCGGATGGCGGTCTACAAGAACAACAGCGACGGCAAGGGCAACTCGTACGGGACGCACGAGAACTACCTGGTCGACCGGCAGGTCCCATTCGGGAACCTTGTGGCGGGGCTCACGCCGTTCTTCATCAGCCGCCAGATCTTCTGCGGTGCGGGAAAGCTGGGGGGCGAGGCGTCCTGGGACGAGCGTTCACGCAACCGCTACCAGATCACCCAGCGAGCGGACTTCTTCGAGGCGGAGGTCGGCCTGGAGACGACGCTCAAGCGGCCGATCATCAACACGCGCGACGAGCCGCACGCCGACCCGGAGAGGTACCGGCGCCTGCACGTGATCGTCGGCGACGCCAACCTGTGCGAGGTTGCGACCCTGCTGAAGCTCGGGACGACGTCGCTGGTCCTGAAGATGATCGAGGACGACGACGTCCCCGAGCTCACGGTCGCCTCGCCCGTGCCGTCCCTGCACGATGTCTCGCGCGACCTGACGTGCTCGGTCCCCGTTCGACTGGCCGACGGGCGTCGCCTCACGCCGGTCCAGATGCAGTGGGAGTACCTGGAGCGGGCCCGCAAGTACGTCGAGCAGGAAGACACGACCGCGGACAACCTCGAGGTGCTCGATCGCTGGGAGGCGGTACTCACCGCGCTCGAGGACGACCCGATGCAGCTTTCTCGCGAGCTCGACTGGGTCGCCAAGTACCGGCTGATCGAGAGCTACCGGGAGCGCGACGGCCTCGATTGGGCGGACGCCAGGCTTCGGCTGATCGACCTCCAGTACCACGACGTGCGCCGCGACAAAGGGCTTTACCACCGGCTTGCAGCGACCGGAAGGGTCGAACGCCTGGTCTCGGATGAGGAGGTCGAGCGAGCGGTCATGGAGCCGCCCGAGGACACGCGCGCCTACTTCCGCGGGCGCTGCATCGCCCGGTACCCGGAGGCGATCGCCGCGGCCTCCTGGGACTCGATCATCTTCGACACCGGGGCCGAGGCCCTCCAGCGCGTCCCGATGCGCGAGCCGCTCAAGGGCACGAAGGAGCACGTGGACGCGCTGTTCGATCGCGCCGAGGACGCCGGCGCCCTCGTGGACCTGCTCCGCTCGTAGCGCCGAACGAACTCGCGCCACGGGGGCGGTGGCTCCGTCCTGGACTGCCGATAGAATCGATGTCTCCCACGGAAGGAGCTGGGCGGTGCCGCAGGAACAGGAGCAGAAGAAGACGCAGAAGCGTTCGGGTGGCGGGTCCGAGGACGACGCCGGTCAGGTGACCTCGGCGACCAAGGGCGAGAAGCTCAAGGAGGAGATGGACGACATCCTCGACGAGATCGACTCCGTCCTGGAGGAGAACGCCGAGGAGTTCGTGAAGTCGTACGTCCAAAAGGGCGGCGAATGACCGAGGGTTCGCCGTTCCCGCCCGGCGTCCCGGGCGGCCCCATCGGCGCGAACCCGAGCTTCTTCGACCTGGTCAGGGCACGACGTCCCGAGACCCTTCCGGCGCCGACGGCGGCCGTCGAGGTCGCGGCCCCGCATGGGACGACGGTCGTCGCGCTGAAGTTCGGCTCGGGTGTGGTGTTCGGCGGGGACCGCCGGGCCACCGAGGGATTCTCGATCGCCGACGAGCGGATGGAGAAGGTCTTCGCGGCCGACGACTTCTCCGTGATCGCGATCGCCGGCGCCGCGGGGCAGGCCGTCGAGATCGTCAAGCTGTTCCAGCTCGAGCTCGAGCACTACGAGAAGATCACCGGCGACCGGCTCTCGCTGGAGGGCAAGGCCAACCGGCTCGCCCAGATGATCCGAGGCAACCTCCCGATGGCGATCCAGGGGCTGGTGGTCGTACCGCTGTTCGGCGGGTTCGACGAGCGGCGGGGGGAGGGACGCATCTTCTACTACGACGCGACGGGCGGGCGGTGGGAGGAGGACGACTTCCATTCGACGGGTTCGGGCGGCCGGCCCGCCAAGAGCTCGCTGAAGAAGCGCTGGCGCCCCGGTCTGGATCGCCACGAGGCGCTCCGCGTGGCGATCGAGGCGCTCGTGGACGCCTCCCAGGAGGACGCGGCGACCGGCGGGCCCGACCCGGCTCGGGGGATCTTCCCCACCGTGGTCGCGGTGACCGCGGCCGGCGCCGAACACGTGGGGGACGACGACCTCCGCACCGCGTACGAGGCCGTCGTCGCGCAGGGCGGTGGGGTCTCGTGAGCTTCATGCCTTACGTGCCCCCGGAGCAACTGATGAAAGACCGCTCCGAGTTCGCGCACAAGGGGATCTCGCGCGGCAAGTCCGTCGTGGGGCTCGAGTACGCCGACGGCGTGCTCTTCATCGCCGAGAACCCAAGCGCCACGCTGCACAAGATCAGCGAGATCTACGACCGGATCGCGTTCGCCGGCGTCGGCAAGTACAGCGAGTTCGAGGACCTGCGGATCAGCGGGGTGCGCCTGGCCGATCTGCGCGGGTATTCCTACGGGCGGGACGACGTGCGCGCACGGGACCTGGCCAACGCGTACTCGCAGGCCCTGTCGACGATCTTCACGCAGCAGATGAAGCCCTACGAGGTCGAGATCCTGGTGGGCGAGATCGGGGAGAACGGCGGGCCCACCGAGGTCTACCACGTGCTGTTCGACGGCACGGTCACCGACGAGCACGAGCACGTGGCGATCGGCGGACACGCCGAGGAGCTCTCGAACGCGATCGCCGCCGCCTACGGGCCCGGCTGGGACCTGGCCACCGCCTGCCGCGAGGCCGTCAGGGCGCTTTCGACGGCCGAGGGGCGAGAGATCGCCGCCGAGCAGGTGGAGGCGGCCGTGCTCGACCGCACACGCTCGCAGCGGCGGAAGTTCCGCCGCATGGCCGAGACCGAGGTCGCGGACTTCCTGGGCTGACCCACCTCCCGAACGGAGCGTCGCTTCGGGCCTACACTCGGAGCGTGGACCGCCGCATCTTCGGGCTCGAGAACGAGTACGGGGTCACCTGCACGTTCCGCGGGCAGCGCCGGCTGTCGCCGGACGAGGTCGCCCGCTATCTGTTCCGGCGCGTGGTGCACTGGGGGCGCTCGTCCAACGTCTTCCTCGAGAACGGCGCCCGCCTGTACCTGGACGTCGGCTCGCACCCCGAATACGCCACGCCCGAGTGCGACCAGATCACCGACCTGGTCGCGCACGACAAGGCGGGGGAGCGGATCCTGGAGGCCCTGCTGGCGGCAGCTGAGGTCCGCCTGCACGAGGAGGGCATCAGCGGCCAGGTGTACCTGTTCAAGAACAACACCGACTCCGCCGGCAACTCGTACGGGTGCCACGAGAACTACCTCGTGGCGCGCCAGGGCGAGTTCGCTCGCATGGCCGACCTGCTGATCCCGTTCTTCGTGACCCGCCAGATCTGGTGCGGCGCAGGCAAGGTGCTACACGGGCCGCGCGGCGCCGTGTTCTGCATCGCCCAGCGCGCCGAGCACATCTGGGAGGGGGTCTCCTCGGCCACCACGCGCTCCCGGCCGATCATCAACACCCGCGATGAGCCGCACGCCGACGCGGAGCGCTTCCGCCGGCTGCACGTGATCGTCGGCGACTCGAACATGTCCGAGTTCAGCTCGTGGATGAAGGTGGGCATCACTGACCTGGTGCTTCGCATGGTGGAGGCAAACACGGTGATGCGTGACCTTTCGCTCGAGAACCCGATCCGGGCGATCCGCGAGATCAGCCACGACGTCACCTGCCGAAAGAAGGTCCGGCTGGCCAACGGGCGAGAGCTCTCGGCGATCGAGGTGCAGGAGGAGTACTACGAGCGCACCGAACGGTTCCTCGAGCGCCGCGGTCACGACCCCCAGTCCAAGCGCCTGCTGCAGGAGTGGCGGGAGGCGTTGGACGCCCTGATCCTGCAGGAACCCGATCGGCTAGTCCGCAAGGTCGACTGGGTGGCCAAGCAGAGACTGATCGAGGGGTACCGGGCCCGGCACGACCTGCCGCTGTCGCATCCGAGGGTTGCCCTGCTCGACCTCGCCTACCACGACGTGAACCGGATGCGGGGGCTGTACTACGTGCTCGAGCGCTCGGGCAAGATGGAGCGCGCGGTCGCCGAGAAGGAGATCCAGCGGGCGATGCGCGAGCCCCCGCAGACGACGCGCGCGAAACTCCGCGGAGATTTCATCCGCCACGCCAAGCAGAAGCGCCGCGACTACACGGTCGACTGGGTGCACCTCAAGCTCAACGATCAGGCGCAGCGGACGGTGCTGTGCAAGGACCCGTTCCGCGCCGTGGACGAGCGCGTGGAGCAGCTGATCGCGCACATGTGAGACGCAGCCGGTCGGCCGAACCCCCGATGGACCGACACGGGAACGTCACGGCCTAGGCCCGGGCCGATCGGGCCCCCGCTCCCCGACGCGTCCTCGGCGGCGCCACCGCCGGCCATGCGCGGCCATCCTGGCGGCGAGCACGCCCGCCGCGCCGGCCGCGAGGAAGAAGGCCGGGTCATCGGCCGCCGTCCGGCCCATGGACTCGACCGCGACCCCGGCCAGCTCCAGCTCCGCGAGCGCGGGGCGGCCGTCGACCTCGACGAGCTGGTGTCGCTCCTCGAGCCGCTCGCGGCGCAGCGCGTCCCAGATGCGGTCGCGTTCGGGGCCGTCGAGCGCGGGGACGGCGACGTTGGCCTCCACCGCGCACACGTCGCGCAGGATCGTGAGCGTGTGGTGGGAGACGCCCCGGTGGCGTTCGCGCGCGTCGGCGAACGAGACCCGGAGCGCCGCGACGGGGCGGCCGCCGAGGGTCTCCGCCGCGTTCATCGCGTGGCCGCTCGAGAGCGCGCTCACGCCCCAGGTGGTCTCGGTCCCCAGGTTGCCCGGGCCGTCGGCGACGACGACCACGTCGGCGCCCGCCACGTGCACGGCCGCCAGCAGGCCCGTCCAGATCGTGACCGCTTCGAGCTCGCCGCCGAACGCCTGACCACACGTGACGAATCCGTCCAGGAGCCCGGCGCCGCGGAGCGCGGGGACGAGGTTGGACAAGGCTCCGGGCAGCGCGGCGCCGTCGGTCATGACGTAGGCGACGGAACGGGCGCCCGCGGCCCGGGCCCCGGCCGCGATCGGGGCGATCATCGAGTGCAGCGGCGCGCACACGACCGGCGTGCCGCCCAGGCCCCCCGAGCCCTCCAGGACCTCCCGCTCGGTCTCCTCGACGGTTCGAACGGCCGCCTGGAGCGGCGTGTAGCGGGCCTTCATCACCCGGCCGGCGTGTCGGAGGTCCAACGGCTCCGCCTCCCGCACCGCGACCACCAGGTGGAACCCGCCGGTCCCGAGGCCGAGCGCGACGGCCGTGGTGTTCAGGACCACCTCGTCGCCCTCGTGGACCGGGCCCACGAGGTCGGTGAACGCCACGGCCGAGCCGGGCTCGCCCTCCACGTCGACCTCGAGCTCGGCGTACCCGGGCCGCTCGGCGCGCAGGCCGAGGACCGTGGCCCCGCGCAGGCGGACGCCCGGTCGGGGAGCGGGGTCGGGCGACATGCCGGAAGTATGATGCCGCGGCCATGCACCCGCTCGAACGCCTGGTGAACCTCGTGGCGCTGCTGCTGGAGTCGCGGACGCCCCTCACGTTCGACCAGATCCGCGAGAAGCTCGCCGAGGGCTACGGGCACCAGGACGTGTCCTCGGCCAAGCGCATGTTCGAGCGCGACAAGGACATCCTGCGCGATATCGGCGTGCCCATCGAGGTCGTGTCGACGGACGCCTGGGACGTCGAGCAGGGCTACACGATCGACAAGGACCGCTACTACCTGCCCGAGATCGCATTCACGCCCGAGGAGATCTCCGCGCTGTTCGTCGCGGTTCGTTCGGCGGGGGACGGGTCGGCCGAGGACGCGGCCCGCAAGCTGCTCTCGGGCGTGGACCGCGGGATCCTGGCCGGGCTCGGGGCGCCGGCCCTGATGAGCGAGGTCGATCCGAACCTGTCGGTGGCGGCGGAGGCGGTGGCCGAGAACCGGCGGGTCCGCTTCTCCTATCGCACCTCGCGCGGGGACCGGTCCGACCGGACGGTGGACGCGTTCGGCCTGGCGGTGCGCGGCGGACACTGGTACCTGGTGGGGCTGGACGCGGACCGCTCCGAGATCCGATCGTTCCGTCTCTCGAGGATCTCGGGCGGGCTCGAGCTCGAGGGTGAGGGCACGCGGCCGCCCGAGGGCTTCCGCGCCGCGGACCACGTCTGGGGAGGCCCGCTCGATGTCGAAGAGCCCTCCGTCACCGCGACGATCGCCCTCGCGCCCCAGGTCGCCTGGTGGGCGGTGCGGGGCGTCCGCGAGGCCGAGACCCTCCGTTCCCGCGACGACGGATGGGTCGAGGTCCGGATGCCGTGGCCGCATGGGGAGCAGCTCGTCCCGTGGGTGCTCTCACTCGGACCCGACGCCGAGGTCCTGGAGCCGGAGGAGGCCCGGACCGAGGTCCTCCGGCGGATCGAGGCGATCCTTGGTTCCTGAGAAGGCCGCGAAGACGCGTTCGGGCCGGGGGACGGGCAGGAAGGCCCCGGAGCGGGCCTCCGAGCGCCTGCGGCGCCTGTTGACCATCGTGCCGTACCTGGTTCGCAACCAGGGCACCCGGGTCGCCGATGCTGCGGGACTGTTCGGGATGTCCGAGGCCGACCTTCTGGCCGACCTCGACCTCTTGTTCGTGTCGGGGCTGCCGCCGTACGGGCCGGGCGACCTGATCGACGTGGACATCCAGGACGGCCGGATCTGGATCGGCATGGCCGACTACTTCGGGCGCCCGCTGCGCCTGACCCGCAGCGAGGCGCTCTCGCTGTACCTGCGCGGGACGGCACTGGCCGGCGCCCCCGGGCTCGAGGAGGCGCCGGCGCTGTCGAGCGCCCTGGCCAAGCTCGCCGAGGCCCTCGGGCCCGAGGCGCTGGGCGAGCTTCCCGAACGCGTGGACTCGGCGACCGACGACCGGGCGGTCGGCACCTTGTCGGAGGTCCGCCGGGCGGCGGCCGAGCGCGAGCGCCTGCGAATCGAGTACTACGCAGCCTCAGGGGCCGAGACCACCGAACGCGAGATCGATCCCGAGGAGGTCTTCTTCGCGCTCGGGAACTGGTACGTGGCGGCGTGGGACCACCGCTCCGAGGCCGAGCGCCTGTTCCGGGCCGACCGGATCCACGCGGCGGCCGCGACGGGGGAGCGGTTCGAGCCCAGGGGGCTACAGGGCGCGGGTCGTCCGCTGTACACGCCCGGCGTCGACGACGTCAGCGTGACGCTGCGCCTGCGGCCGGACGCCCGCTGGGTCGCCGAGTACTACGAGACGGCGCGCGAGACCGAGCTCGGCGACGGCGAGCTCGAGATCGCGCTGCCGGCGGGCCGCCTCGAGTGGCTCGACCGGCTCCTGCTGCGCTTGTGGCCGGACGCCGAGGTCGTCGAGCCGCCGGAGCTCCGCGACCGCGTCCGGGAGCTGGCCGCGCAAACGAGGGACCGGTACGGGGACGCACGGTCGTAGGCCTTCCGGCTCGTCCCGCGGCTCCGGGCTCAAGCGCTGCGCGCCGGTATCCGATACACCGGAAGACATGACCACGATCCGCACCACGTGCCCCCGCTGTGGAGAGGTCGACATGGGACCCGAGTCGATCCTGCTGCAGGTCGTCCGGGGCGGGCGAGAGGGAACCTATCGATTCGACTGCCCCACCTGCATGGAGCCCGTTGAGAAGCGCGCCGACCGCAAGATCGTGGCCCTGCTCGTCTCGGCCGGGGTGGACGTGTCCGGTCACCGGTCGGCCGGCACGGCGGAGCTGTTCGACTCCGAGCCCGAGATGGCCGAGGACCCGCGAGGCCCCCTGCCGCCCGGTCCGGTGTTTTCGATCGACGACGTGATCGACTTCCACTTCAGGCTCGAGGACGACCGCTACATCGAGCAGTTCCTGGCCGCCCAGTAGCCTCGCTGTTCCGGCGACGGTCCCTCCGATAGCATCGGGCCATGACGACGACCGCGCTCGTGTGGTTTCTCATCGGCCTGCTGACGATCGTCGCGGTCCTGGCGCTCCTGATCCCCCTCATCCGCCATCTGATGGTGCTCGGCCGTGCGGCCCGGCGCTTCCAGGAAGAGGTCACCCCGATCGCCGAGGACATCTCGGCATCGTCCGATCGTGCATCCAACCGCCCCAAGGGCCCGTCGCGGGGCCCCAGCTCCGGCCGCTGACCGCGGTCGGGGGTACGATTTGGGGCACGCAGGGCCGATCGTGTGCCCATGACCCCGGACCGCCAACGAGATGCTCAACATCGGGCCGCAGGAACTCCTGATCATCCTGGTCATCGCGCTGTTGGTGGTCGGGCCCCAGCGCCTGCCCGAGCTCGGGCGTTCGATCGGCCGAGGGCTGCGCGAGCTTCGCAAGGCCCAGGACGAGGTCCGGCGGACGATCCAGGTCAACCTCGACGAGCCCAACGGCGACGGGGCCGCCCGCCGGAAGAGGCCCCCGGACTCGGCCTCGGGCCGCCCGGACGCCGCTCGATCCTCGGGCGTGCAGGACCCGACGCCGACGGTGGGGGGGACGCCGTCGGCCGACGAGGTGCGCGAGATCTCGCGTTCGCTCGGCCGAAGCCTCGGCCAGCTCCGCAAGGCGCGGGAGGAGGTGCAGCGCTCGTTCCGCGTCGACCTCGACGCGCCGGCACCGAAGCCGTCGAAGACGTCGGCGCCGCCGCCGGCCGCAGGCGGCGACCCGCCGGCGGCCTCGGCCGAACCGGTCTCGGACGACCCGGCCGACGGGTGAGCGCGACCCGACGATGAAGCTGATCCCGGACCGCCTGCGACGGCGTTCCGAGCCGAACCCCGACGGGACGATGACGCTCGTCGACCATCTGTCGGAGCTGCGTCACCGGCTGATCGTCTCGATCGCCGCGATCTGCGTCGGAGGCGTGTTCGGTTGGTTCCTGTTCGACTCCGTGATCGATCTGCTGCTGAACCCGTACTGCGACTACTGGCACACCGTCCCCCCCGCCCAGCGGGCGACGCGTGACTGCGCGTTGTTCTTCTCGGGGGCGCTCGAGCCGATCCTGATCAAGCTGAAGCTGGTGCTGTTCCTCGGGCTGTTCTTCGCGCTGCCCGTCGTGCTGTATCAGCTGTGGGCGTTCATCGTCCCCGGGCTCACCAGGCGCGAGCGCAAGATGGCGATCCCGTTCGTCGTGAGCTCGGTCCTGCTCTTCGTCCTGGGCGCGCTGGTCGCCTACTGGACGCTCCCCAAGGCCCTCAACTTCCTGCTCGGCTTCGCCGGCCAAGAGTTCGCGCCCCTGCTCACGGGAGACCGGTACCTGACGTTCGTGATGCTGGTCGCGCTGTCGTTCGGGCTCGCGTTCGAGTTCCCGATCGTGCTGCTCTTCCTGCTCCTGGCCGGGGCGGTGACCACCAGGCAGCTGCGGGACTGGCGGCGAGGGGCGATCCTGTTCATCGCCGTGTTCGCGGCCATCATCACGCCGAGCTCGGACCCCTACACGATGCTGGCGATGACGATCCCCATGGTGCTGTTCTACGAAGCCGCTATCATCGTTGGCCGTCTCCTGAAGCGATAGGTGGTTCCCGCTTGGCGATCAAGGGCAAGAACAAGGGCCGCGGCGCGCGGTCGGTAACGCGCGGGCCCAAGCCCGTCTACACGCCGGTGAAGAAGCCCCTGTTCGCCAAGCGCGAGTTCTGGCTCGTCGTGGCGAGCGTCGTGGGCGTGGCGATCGTCGCGGGGCTGGTCTTGGGGTTCATCGCCCAGCGCAACGCCAGCGCGCAGGACGACCTCGAGGCACGGATGCGCAGCACGATGAGCCAGTACCAGGGCGACGTCGACTCGATCCTGTCGCAGATCGGCCAGGCGCAGCCCCCGTCCGGCTACACGGTCTTCACGGACTTCACCAAGGCGGTCACCGACCTGAAGGACGGCACCCCGGGCGCCCAGACCGACGCCTCGTCGCTGACGCAGACCGCGGGCGACACGGTCGACAAGGCCAAGAGCGCGCTCGAGGCGTTCCAGGAGATCGACGAGGAGAAGCTGATCCGGGACAAGGGCTTCTCGCGGGACTTCGTGCTGTACATCATCAACTCGAAGGGGAACTTCGTCCGGGCAATGGAGCTGTACCGTGAGGCCGGCGAGCTGCTCACGCTCGCCGCCGAGGCCGAGGCCCCCCAGCGCAACGAGCTCGTCGCGCGGGCCGCGGCGATCACGAGCATCGCCAACCAGATCTTCGGTCGCGCCTACTCCGACTACGTGGAGGCGCAGACCGAGGCGGGCACGTTCGCGCCGGCGGCGCCGGCGCCCGGGCTCCCGACACCCACCGGGGCATCGTGACCGAGGGCCTCCTCCTGATCCACGCGTGGCCCCTGGACGCGCGCATGTGGGACGCGCAGCGCGAGGCCGTGCGCGACGTCCCGCTCGTGGCCCCGCACCTGCCGGGGTTCGGCGGCACCGAATCCGTGGGCGAGGTCCTGACGATGCGGGCCGCCACCGATCGCCTCCTGGCCGAGCTCGACGCCGCCGGGCTCGAGCGCGCCGTCGTCTGTGGCCTGTCCCTCGGCGGGTACGTCGCGTTCGAGGTGTGGCGGACGGCCCGCGATCGTGTGGCCGGACTGGTCCTGGCCAACACGCGTGCCGTCGCGGACGCGCCCGAGGGCGCCGAGGGACGCCGAGCGCTCGCGGCCCGGCTGCGTTCGGAGGGCAACGTCCTGGTCGACGAGCCCCCGCCGCTCCTGGCCGAGGGCGCCTCCGAGGACCTGTGGACCCGCGTTCGAGGCTGGATCGCGGATCAGCCGGCGGAAGCGGTCGCGGCGGCCGCCCTGGGCATGGCGGAGCGGCCCGACTCGACGCCGGACCTGGCCACGATCGACGTGCCGACCCTGGTGATCACCTCCACCGCCGACCGCCTGATCCCGCCGGGGATCACCGCCGAGATGGCCGGGCAGATCCCCGGCGCACGCCTGCAGACGATCGAGGGCGCCGGCCACCTGTCCAACGTGGAGGCCGCCGAGGCCTTCGGTGAGGCGCTCCAGGAGCACCTCGAGGTCTGCGGAATCGGCTGAGCCGCCCTCCGGTGAGAACCCGGAGCCGACCGTAGACTCGGTCGCGTGACCACCCCCGAGCGGTTTGCCGAGCGGTTCGCCGCGCGCTACCCGTTCGCCCTGGACGCGTTCCAGTTACAGGCGATCGAGGCGCTCCACAGCGGCGAGTCGGTGCTCGTGGCCGCGCCCACCGGTTCTGGCAAGACCGTGGTTGCCGAGTATGCCGTCGACCGCGCGCTCGAAGGCGACGGCAAATGTTTCTACACCACGCCGCTCAAGGCGCTCTCGAACCAGAAGTTCGGCGATTTCGTCGCCCGGCTCGGCGCCGCGAAGGTGGGGCTGCTCACCGGCGACAACGCGATCAACGGCGACGCGCCCGTCGTCGTGATGACCACCGAAGTCCTGCGCAACATGCTGTACGAGCGCAGCGACGCGATCGACGGCCTCGTCACGGTGGTGATGGACGAGGTGCACTACCTCCAGGACCCGTACCGGGGCGCGGTCTGGGAGGAGGTCCTGATCCACCTCCCGCTGTCGATCTCGGCCGTCTGTCTCTCGGCAACGATCTCCAACGCGGAGGAGTTCGGCGAGTGGATCGGGACGCTACGCGGTCCGACCCGCGTGGTGATCGAAGAGAAGCGGCCGGTTCCGCTCGAGCACCACTACCTGGTGGGGCGGGATCTGCATCCCATGCACGTCGAACGGGACGGCCAGCCCGCGCCGAACCCCTACGTCACCTCGCTCGATCGGGAGGAGGTCCGTTACAAGACGTATTACCGACGCGGGTCCGGCACCCCCCAGCACCACCGCATCCCGCGTCCGCGCGAAGGTCACCGGCGCGTCTACGTCCCGCGTCGCGAGGACGTCGTCGAGGTGCTCTCGGAGCAGGGGCTGCTCCCGGCCATCTACTTCGTGTTCAGCCGGGCCGGCTGCGACCGGAGCGTCCAGTGGGTGCTGGGCGCCGGCCTCCGTTTGACGACCAGCGAGCAAGCGACGCGGATCCGGTCGTTCGCCGAGATGCGCGTCGCGTGGATGGACGAGGAGGACCTGAAGACCCTCGGGTTCTACGACTTCGAGGACGCCCTGGCGGCCGGGGTCGCGGCGCACCACGCCGGCATGCTCCCCGTGTTCAAGGAGACCGTGGAGGAGCTGTTCGAGGCGGGGCTGGTGAAGGTGGTGTTCGCGACCGAGACGTTGTCGCTGGGCATCAACATGCCGGCGAGATCGGTCGTGATCGAGGACTTGTGGAAGTTCCAGGGCGAGCGCCACGAGCTGCTGACACCCGGCGAGTACACGCAGCTGACCGGGCGGGCCGGCCGGCGAGGCATCGACGAGCTGGGGCACGCGGTGGTCGTGTACCAGCGTCAGGTGCCGTTCGAGCGCGTGGCGTCGCTGGCCTCGACGCGGACCTACGAGCTCACGTCCTCGTTCCGGCCCTCGTACAACATGGCCGTCAACCTGGTTCGCAACTACACGCGCGAGGAGGCCCACCACCTGTTGAACTCCTCGTTCGCGCAGTTCCTGGCCGACCGGGGCGTCGTCGCGCTCGAGCGCCAACTGGAGCGCGAACGCGCCCAGCTCGCCGGCTTCCGCGAGCACATGCGGTGTGACCGCGGGGACTTCGCCCAGTACTGGTCGCTGCGCGAGAAGGCGCAGGAGGTCCGGGAGACCTTCCGAAAGGGCCGGGACCGGGCCCGGACCGACGCCGTGCGGGAGGCGCTCGCGTCCCTACGCCCGGGGGACGTGATCTTCGTGCCGCGCGCCCGGCGGCGGGGGCTCGCCGTCGTCGTGTCGAACCGGGAGGGCCGCCCGACGGTCCTGGCTCAGGACCGGACGTTCTTCCGCCTGGCGTCGCGGGACTTCCAGGATCCGCCGGCGTCGCTCACGCGGGTGCCCCTGCCGCGCTCGGGCAGCGTGCGGAGCGCCCGGTACCGCCGGGACCTGGCCGCGCGCCTCGTGGCCCTCGACGTCCGCCCGCCCAAGCGCCCGAAGGGCGACACCGACCCGCGCGTCGAGCGAGAGGCCGCCCGGTACGAGCGAGAGGCCGCGGCCCATCCGTGTCACGCCTGCCCGGACCGGCCCGCGCACGAGCGCTGGGCGATCCGGGCGTCCCAGGTCGACGACCAGATCCGCGGACTCGAGCGCCGGATCCGAACGCGGACCGAGACGCTCGCGCGTCAGTTCGAGCGGGTGGTGGCCGTCCTGAAAGAGCTCGGGTACGTGCACGGGTTCGACATCCTGCCGAAGGGGCTGACGCTCGCGCGGATCTACGGCGAGGGCGACGTCCTGGTGGCCGAGGCGTTGGCCGAGGGCGTGCTCGAGGGGCTCGAGCCCGCCGAGGTGGCCGCCGTGGTCTCGACGGTCGTGTTCGAGTCGCGGGAGCGCATCCCAAAGACCGGCGAGATGCCGACACCCGCCGCGGCCGAACGCTACCGTCGCCTGCAGCGGCTCTGGCGCACCGTTCGGGCAGCCGAGGACCGCCACCAGGTCCAGCTGTGCCGCGAGCTCGAGGACGGCTTCGCCGGTTCGCTGTACCGCTGGGCGAAGGGCGAGCCGCTCGAGGACGTGCTGCGCGACAGCGAGTTGTCGCCCGGCGACTTCGTCCGAACCTGCAAGCAGGTCCTGGACCTCCTGCGGCAGCTCGAGCAGGTCGCGCCGGAGCGCTCGGTGGAGGCCGTGCGGGTGGCACACGAGGCGGTGAACCGAGGGGTCGTCGCCTACACGGGGGTCTGATCCCGCCGCCTGTAGGATGCGCGCGATGTCGTCCCCCTTCGGAGCGCTCTCGGTGATCGTCAACCCGAACGCGGGGCGCCGCCGAGTGGGGGAGGAGGTCCCCGAGCTCGAGCGCACCCTGCGCTCGCGAGACCTGCCGTACCGGCTGCTGTTCACCGAGGGCCCCGGCGACGCCGAGCGGCTCGCACGATCGGCGCTGGAGGCCGGGGGGCGGTTCGTGGTCGCCGTGGGCGGCGACGGCACCGTGAACGAGGTCGTGAACGGCATGCTCGACGACGAGGGCAAACCGCTCGTGCCCGATCCGGTGCTCGGCGTGGTGGCGGCGGGGAGCGGTTCGGACTTCGTCAGGACGTTCGGCCTGCCGGGGGACGCCACACGGGCCTGCCACCACCTGGTCGGCGACAACACGTACCCGCTGGACGTCGGCAGGATCACGTACACGACCACCTCGGGGGAACGCGAGGTGCGCCACTTCGTGAACATCGCCGAGGCGGGCCTGTTCGCGGCGGTCGCCGACCGGGCCGCGAAGATGTCCCCGCGCCTGGGGCAGTCGAAGTACTTCCTGGGGTTCTGGCGAACCCTGCCGGGGTTCAAGCTCGCGAACGTCCGGGTGCAGGCCGGACGGAGGTCGTACGAGGGCCCGGCGTTCGCGGTCCTGATCGGCAACGGCCAGTACAACGGCGGCGGGATGAAGACCTCGCCCCGCTCGTACCCCGGCGACGGCGTGCTGGAGGTCCTGGTGTTCAAGGGTCCGAAGTCCGATGCCTTCACGATGATCCCCAAGGTGTATCGGGGGGAGCACGTGCCGCACGACCACATCGAGGAGCTGCGCGTGAAGCAGGAACTCGCCGTCGAGGCCGACCGGCCGCTGCCGATCGAGGCCGACGGCGAGGTGCTCGGCACCACGCCGATGACTGTCGAGGTGATCGCCCAGCCGATCATGATGAAGCTGTGAGCACCTCCACGTACACCGAGCGGCGCGCGAACGCGACCGCGTCGGTCGAGCGGGCCGGCCTGGACGGCCTCCTCGTCGCGCCGGGGCCGGACCTCGTGTACCTCACGGGGCACGCGCCGCCCCCGCTCGAACGGCTGACGATGCTCGTGATGCCGGCGGGCGGGGACGCCGTCCTAGTGGTGCCCGCGCTCGAGCGCCCGTTGGCCGAGATGGCGCCCGGCGCTCCGGGCCTTCGGATCCTGGACTGGCGGGACGCGCGCGACGACCCCTACGCCCTCGTCGCCGACACGCTGCGGCCGGGACGCTACGCGATCACCGATCACACCTGGGCCTCGCATCTGCTCGCGCTGCAGCGGACCGCCCCCGACCGTTCGTTCGTCTCCACCGGCGAGGTACTCCCGCTGCTTCGCGCGGTGAAGGACGCGGACGAGATCGAGCGGCTCCGGGCCGCGGGTTCGGCCGCCGACACGGTGTTCGCAGACGTGCTCGCGCTCGGGTTCGAGGGGCGGGCCGAGCGGGAGGTGGCGAGGGACCTCGCACGGCTGCTGCAGGAGCACGGCCATCAGCGCGCCGACTTCACGATCGTGGGGTCGGGTCCGAACGCGGCCTCGAGCCATCACGAGTCGGGGGACCGGCGCATCGCGGCGGGAGACGCCGTGGTGATGGATTTCGGCGGCGTGATGGACCACTACTGCTCCGACATCACGCGCACGGTGTTCGTGGAGGAGCCCACCCGGGAGCAGAGCGACGTGTACGACGTCGTGCGGGCGGCGCAGCAGGCGGCGTTCGAGGCCGTGCGGCCGGGCGTGCAGGCCCAGGAGGTGGACCGGGCGGCCCGGAGCGTGATCGCGGGGGCCGGCTATGGCGAGCGATTCGTCCACCGCACGGGCCACGGGATCGGGCTCGAGGTGCACGAGCCCCCGTACATCGTCGAGGGGAACGCGATGGCCCTGGAGGCCGGCATGACGTTCTCGGACGAGCCGGGGATCTACTTCGAGGGTCGGTTCGGCGTTCGGATCGAGGACCAGGTCGTGGTGACCGCCGACGGCGCCGAGCGCCTCAACGAGGCGAGCCGAGAGCTGACCGTCGTCGCCTGATCCGGGTCATCCGACCCACCGAGGGCCGCGAATCTCCCGCGATGGAGGAGTTCGACCTCGACCGGTACCTGCGCGCTTCCAAGCGCGTCGACCTGTCCGGCGTCGCATGGGACCAGGTGGATCGCTCGCCGCTGACCGAGGCGGAGGCCCGGTGCCTCGCCTACATGATGGATATCGAGTCCCACACCTCCGTCTACCTGCGCGACCTCCTGGCCACGCCGGCCGCATTCGACCCGGACGTCACGGCCTTCCTGTCCTGCTGGGTCTACGAGGAGCTATGGCACGGCGAGGCGTTCAGCCGGTTCCTGGGGGAGGCCGGCTGGAAGCTCGTGCCCGATCTCGAACGCGTCGAGGCCGACTCGCCCTACCCCTCGCGCGTCCCACGGAACCAGTGGATCCGGCGCCGGCTCGGCGGCCGCGGCCAGCTGAGCCACCTCGGCACGCTGCTCGGGTCGGCGCTGATGGATGACTTCGTCGCCCTGCACATGACGTGGGGCGCGGCCAACGAGCTGTCGACGCTGACCTCGTACCACCGGCTGATCGCCCGGACCCCACACCCCGAGCTCAGCCACCTCCTGAGCGCGATCATCAAGGACGAACGGCGGCACTTCGCCTTCTACCGGGCGCAGGCGCGCATACGCCTCGCACGCAGCGCGGCCGCCCGTCGGATCACCCGGTGGGCGATGGACCACCTGTGGGCGATCGTGGGGACCGGGGTGCGCCCGCAGGCCGAGACGGACTTCGTGGTCGTCGAGCTGTTCGGTGACCGCGAGGGGCGCGAGGCGGCGTTCGAGATGGACCGGACGATCGGCGAGCTGCCCGGGATGGGCGGCTGCGAGATCTTCCGCCGGGCTCGGACCCAGGCGCGCGACCGCGCCGATCGGATCCCCGTCCGGGCGCCCGGCATGTGGGCCGCCGTCCCGGCCTAGCCTCGGGGGCGGGCCCC
>JBKPKU010000048.1:0-3953 GCA_046731295.1 Actinomycetota bacterium | reverse complement strand
TGGTGCTCGTCCGGCTTCCCTCGGTTCTGGATGCGCTGCTCGAGCGAGACGTCGGTCGTCTGCACGTCCTTGTCGGTGATTCCGATGCCGTGAAGGGCGTCGAGCACGGCCTGCATCGCCGTGACGTTCTGGGCAAACGTGTCGGCCCTCTCGCCGGACTCCGAGCGGACCCCGAGGTCCACGATCGCCTCGTCCGGCGCGACCTTCACCGTGGCCGTCGCGGTCACGGTTACCCTCCTGGACGGCTTCCCGCTCCCGGTGTCGTCCTGGGCCATCGCGGTGGCCGCGAGCCAGGCCACCACTCCGATGACGATGGCGCCGGCCACCATCAGTTCCGTTCGTCTCGTCACGGGCTCCTCCTTTCACGAAGATGGACGCCCGGCGGGGCCAAGCGAGGGCAGGGTGTGCTCACCAACGCTTCATGCCCTGAAGGATCGTGGGCGTGACCGCACTCCGATAGGCGCGGTCTTTGCCCTTCGACGCGCGGTCGCCGGCGAACGTTCCGACGCCGATGGAGGCGTTGACTCAGAGAAGTGACCGCGGTGCCCGCGACTGCACCCGACCCGTTGGCGCCGAGGCGTCCCTTCGATCTCAGGCCGTCAGAGCCTGTGTCGTCTCGGTGTTTCCGTTCACGTCCACGGCACGGAATCGGATGTTGCTTCCCGTGGCGAGGAAGAACGGGCCCGTGTACCGCTGCCAGAGCCCAAGGTTGAGCCGGTATTCGATGCCCGCCACCCCGACGTCGTCGGTGGCTTCGAGGGACACCACGACGCCGCCCTCGGCGGGAATAGCTGCGCCCGTGGAGATCGGGGGGACCTCGTCGGTGAAATCGAACGATGCCGACCAGGTCACCTGGGCGAGTCGGGTCTGTCCCCGGCTCGAGGGGTGGAAGTAGTCGCGTTTCGAGACGTCGTCGGATGTGAAAGGATCGTTGAACAGTGCCCCCTCGTCGAAACGGCAGTGGATGTATCGAGCGCAGACCTCATCCAGCACCGTGTTGAAGGCGATGTTCCGATCCCTCACGACTCGGCGGCGCGCAACGTCGTCGGCATCGGTCGAGCGGGGATCCTCGAGCAACGACTGACAGATGTCGAAGGCGCGCCACGCGGTTCGCGCAAGCAGATCGTCGTGCAGGACGACCCACAGCCGATACACGTTGGGGGTGCTCACGACGTAGATCCGTGCGCGGGGAGACCCGGCGGAAAGCTCGGCCATGGCGTCCTCGAACTTCACCCGGAACGTATCCACCGGGGTCATCTTCCCGACCGTTCGGGTGCAGAGATCGTTGGCCCCGATCAGCAAGGTGACGTAGGCGACGGCCTGCTCGTTCACGGCGTCCACCTGGGCATCGAGGCCGGCCACCTTCGCGCCGCTGACCGCGTCGTTGAACGTCTTGTCGAAGATCGCCGGTGCCGCATCGAGGATCCGAAGGTAGTGACTGTGGATCGAGCTTCTCGTGCCCGTCGACCACGAGTTCCCCGGTGCGTCGGTGAACGGCAAGCTGCCGGTGTTGTAGGCCCGTGTGATGGAGTCACCGAGGGCACCGATGGAGTTCGGATACCCCGTCAGGTTCGGTGCCGGTGCCGCCGGCACCATCCCGAGGGCGAGCAAGACCGCCGGGAGGCCTCTTCGCAATCGACGCATCGTCCCTCCAGGAACTCAGCCCCTGCCCGAGGCCGTCTTCGACGAGGCGCACCTAACTGCCCATACACCGTAGGACGAGGGTCCTTCCGCTGTCCTTCTCAACGAACATGCCAACAGCCCACAGATCTCCGGTCGGCGACCGCGAGATGGCAGACAGCCAGACTTCGCCGGTTACGCCGGTGGACACGTCCTCCCATCGTGACCCGTCCCATTGCTGCACGAGCGGCGAGAAACTCCCGGTCACGCCGGTCGCTCCGACCGCCCACACCTCGTTTGGCGAAACGGCGAGGACGTCCACGAAGCGGCTGTCGGCCGGGAGCGTCTCGGAGACGGCCCAGCTGGTGCCATTCCAATGTTCGATGAGCGCCCGGTCGCCTCCTCCGAAATAACCGGGCTGGTCACCGGCCAAACCGACGGCCCAAACGTCGTCCGCCGCCAGGGCCGAAACTCCGAACAGGTGCCCATGGGAACCGTTCTGTGCCTGGACGTCGGGAGTCGGTGTCCTGGTCCAGGTGGACCCGTCCCAGTTCAGGGCCACCGTGTTGGACTCGCCCGCCGGCGCCACGTTCTCCGTCTGGCCCGTCGCCCACACGTCCGCCGGGCCGAGCGCGTCGACGGCGGACAGGCTCCCATAGCTCTTTCCGGTGAGGTTCTCCGGAGGAGGGCTGGGGGCTTCGACCACGGTCCATCTCGACCCGTCCCAGTGCTCCACGAGAGGCCCGCCCGAGTCGCCGGTCGCCCAGTTGCCCACGGCCCACACGTCGTCGGGGGCGTCGGCGGAAACGGCCTCGACATGCCAGTAGGTCGTTCCCGGATCGGCCAGCGGCACGGTGCTCCACCGGCCGTTGTCAAGGTGCAGGGTGTCGTGGCCGAGGCCCACCGCCCAGATGTCGTGGCCCGATGCCCCGTCGACGTCCATCAGCCCTTGGTGGCCATAGGAATCGGGGACGGGCACGATCGACCACGCGCTCCCGTCCCAGTGCATGGCCAAGGGGAGGCCCTCGCCCCCTTCCTGGTCCACGTACGAAACGCCGACCGCCCACACATCGTCGTCGGAGAAGGTGACCACCCCATCCAGGCGGTTGTCGAGACGATCGGGCTCCCGGTTCGGGCTCGGCACGACGGTCCACTGCGAGCACTGCCCGGGAGCGGCCGGCATCTGGGGTGGAGGCCGCCCGATCGCTTGCACCCCGATGAAGCCTCCGTACCCCAGGAGCGCTGCAACCAGGCCGACGATGAGCACGGTTCGAGCACGCCGCCTCGCGGCGCGCCGGAGCATCCGCGGCGGCACGCGCGGCTCAGAGGGCCGGACCTCCTCGGCCATACGCTCGAAGAACGTTCGGATGTCCTCGGACACCTCAGTCACCTCCGATGTGGGTGCGGAGTTCGGCGATTCCCCGGGACAGGAGCGACTTCACCGTGCCCGGCCGGCACCGAAGGACGTCGGCGATCTGCGCCTCGGGGAGATCCTCGTAGTAACGGAGCACGAGGGCCGCTCGCTGCCGGTGAGGAAGCAGGAGCAGGGCCTCTTTCATCTCCTCGTAGGCGGCAACGTCGGGCAGGGTGGCCTGGCGCGTCGGCTCCCGGCGCTCTCGGTCCAGGTAGGCGCGTTCCACGCGCCTTCGCCGGAAATGCATCCGAGCCAGGTTCACCACGGTCTTGCTCAGATAGGCCTCGAACGCTCCGATGTCGCGAAGGTCCGCGAAGCGCCCCGCCAACTTGACGAACGCGTCCTGCACGAGGTCCTCCGCGAGCGAGCGGTCGCCGGTCAGCAGGTAAGCGAGGCGGACGGCCCCGTCGCTGTAAGCGAGGTAGAGCTCGGCGAGGCGTCCCCTCTTCTCGGTCTGCTCCGACGCCACCGTCTTGATCATCCGCTTCTGCTGTATGGATGCGAGGCTCAACCCTTCGGTTGCAGCGGAGATGGCTCTGTTGGGGGAGGACCCGTTCGAAGGAGGGAGTTTGGGGTCACCTACCGGTAAGGCATTCCAAGAGCGAAGAGGCTCATGGGGGGAGGACTAGACAGCCCTGGCTGTGACTTCTGTCACGAAGGTGAGGCTGGCTCTTCCCCTCACCGTGCCGTCACCTCCCAACACCCCTCCGTCGGGAAGATCAGCGTCGATGGCTGGAAACCCCGTCAACCCGTAGTCAGCGACACTTGCACGCAGCGGCGGTGCCGGGGCATCGAGTCGCCTACCGCTGACGTGGAGCTTCCCTCGGACCGCTCGATCCCAAGGAAACTTCATCAAGATCGCGCCCCGCCGGTTCACCTGGTCGGGAGTTGCTCGCACCCGACCATGGGGCCAGAGTCC
>JBKPKU010000047.1:0-7935 GCA_046731295.1 Actinomycetota bacterium | reverse complement strand
ACATCTCGGCCTCGTGCAGCGAGTCGCGACCGGCCATCGGGTGGGACGGGAACTCGACCTCCCGGTCCGACAGGGCGGGCGCCATGTAGCGGCGGACGGGGTCGGCCCACAGGTCGGTCTCGTCCATCGTGTTGACCATTTGGGGCGGGAGCAGCATCGACATCGTGGCGCGCTCCTGCTGGTCGCGCTCGATGTCCTGGTACAGGGCGTCGGTGAGCAGGTCGCCGAGGGCCCGCTTGAGCTCGACCAGGTTCTTGATCGTGTGGGCGCGCTGCCACTGGGCCGAGGTCCACTGCTCCTCGGTCACGTCGCGGTAGCCGGGCAGGCGGTGCCAGTCGGGCTCGAGGTACTCGCGCCGCAGCGGGTAGGAGAACGGCTGCTCCGAGGCGTGCGCGTGGCCGGCCTCGCGGCGCGGTCGCTCTCGGCTCGGCTGGGTTCGATCGCTCATTGTGGGTCTCCCCGGGTCCGGCGGCCGCCGGCGGCACGATGGTTCGCCGATCATCGCCGGACGAACCGGACCCTCAGGAGGATGATACCCGCAGTTCCTCCGGTCAATCAGCCCATACGCCGCAGGATCTTCGTTGCCCTCGACCGCCTATCTTGACGACGTCCCCAGGTGCTATCGTCGTGGGCGAGGGTCCAGCACACGGTTGTTCAGCACACGGTTGTTCGGCAACGCGGGCAGTTCCCTCCCGGCGCGAGAGCGCCGGTTCGGCTCGACGGGCGGCGTCACAGGCCCCGACGGCCAGGGAAGGAGGGATGGCTCGTGGCAACCGGAACCGTGAAGTGGTTCAGCCCCGAGAAGGGTTACGGCTTCATCTCCCAGGAGGGCGGCGCCGACGTGTTCGTGCATTTCAGCGCGATCCAGGGTGAGGGCTACCGCAACCTGGAAGAGGGTCAGGCGGTCGAGTTCGACGTGACCCAGGGTGACAAGGGCCCGCAGGCGGCAAACGTACGCATGGTCTGATCGGCCTCGGACGTCGATGAGGGACCCGCTCCAAGAGCGGGTCCCTCGTCGTTTCTCGGCGGTCCCGGACTCGGGGCCCCTCAGCGACGGCCGCGGGGGCCGCCGCGGCCGCCGTCGCGGCCGCCCACGCGCGGGCGCCGCTCGAACCGGCCCTGGTCCTTGTCCGGGCGCGGCATCCGAAGCCGGATCGGCGTCGGACCGCTGCGCTCGTACCGAACCCAGATGTGATCCACCTCGCGTCGGCGCTCCACCTCGCGCCACCCGTCGGCGAGCAGGTGCTTGTGCCGCCCCGCGCCGCTCTTTCGCAGGTTCTCCGTGTTGGGGACCTTCAGGTACAGGCGCTCGACGCGAACGTCCTTGTAGTCGGCCATGGCGGACAAGGGTAGCAAAGGCCGGGCCGGGCTCCGTGTGGACCCCCCCGCCGGGGGGAACCGTAGACTCCGGAGCACGATGGGAGCACGAAGGCGAGGAGGTCTGCGGTGAGCACGGTCAGAGAATGGAACGAGTTCGCGAGCCAGCTCGGGGTGGACTCGATCCGCTGCTCGACGGCGGCCGGATCCGGTCATCCCACGTCCTCGCTCTCGGCGGCCCATCTCATGGCCGTGCTGTGGTCCGACCACCTGCGCTACGACGTGGCCGACCCCAAGAACAAGGCAAACGACCGCTTCGTGCTCTCGAAGGGCCACGCCTCCCCGCTGGTGTTCTCCGTGCTCAAGGCCGTCGGGGCGATCGGCGACGAGCAGCTCATGTCCTTCCGCCGGTTCGGCTCGCCGGTGCAGGGGCATCCGGCGCCGCTGCCCGACATGCCCTGGATCGACGTCGCCACCGGCTCGCTCGGGCAGGGTCTGCCGATCGCGCTCGGGATGGCGCTCGCGATGAAGATGGACGGGATCCCGGCGCGCGCGTGGTGCCTGCTCGGCGACTCCGAGGTCGCCGAGGGCTCCGTGTGGGAGGCGATGGCCAACGCGTGGCATCACGGCGCCGACAATCTCATCGCGATCCTGGATGTAAACCGGCTCGGCCAGCGCGGGCCGACGATGCTCGAGTGGGACCTGGACGCCTATACGGCGCGAGCCCTGGCGTTCGGCTGGCACGCGATCGAGGTGGACGGCCACGACCCCGAGGCCATCGACGGCGCGTTCGTCGAGGCCGAGGGCGCCGACCGACCCGCGATCGTGATCGCGAAGACCGAGAAGGGGCACGGCGTCTCGTTCCTGGCGAACGAGGAGGGCTGGCACGGCAAGGCCCTGTCCGAGGAGGAGGCCGAGCTCGCGATCGCCGAGCTCGGCGGGCCCCGCGAGATCCAGATCACGCCGCCCAAGCCCGAGGCAGGAGTGGCGCCGATGGCCAACGGCGCCGCCGTCACGCTGCCCGAATACCGCGAAGCGATCGCGACGCGCAAGGCGTTCGGCGAGACGCTGGCGGCGCTCGCGGTGCGCCCCGAGGTCGTGGCGCTCGACGGCGAGGTGTCGAACTCCACACACACCGAGGACTTCCAGAAGGTGGCGCCCGAGCGCTTCGTCGAGGGCTACATCGCCGAGCAGAACATGCTCGGGATGGCGGTCGGCATGCAGGTGCTGGGCAAGGTCGCCTTCCCGGCAACGTTCGCGGCCTTCCTCACGCGGGCGTACGACTTCATCCGGATGGCCGCGATCAGCCGTGCCGACCTTCGGATCTCCGGCTCGCACGCGGGCGTGTCGATCGGCGAGGACGGGCCGTCGCAGATGGCGCTCGAGGACCTCGCGATGATGCGCGCGGTGCACGGCTCGACCGTGCTGTATCCGTGCGACGGCAACGCGACCGCCGCGCTGGTCGAGGCGATGGCCGACGTCCCCGGCATCTCCTACCTGCGCACGACGCGCGAGAAGACGCCGGGCGTGTACCGGGCGGGCGAGGCGTTCCCGATCGGCGGCTCCAAGACGCTGCGGTCCTCGGACGACGACCGGGCGACGCTCGTCGGCGCGGGGATCACCGTGCACGAGGCGCTCGCGGCTGCCGAGGCGCTCGCCTCGGACGGCATCCCGGTACGCGTGATCGATTGCTACTCGATCAAGCCGATCGACGTCGACGCCCTCCACGCCGCGATGTCCGAGACCGGGCTGCTGCTCACGATCGAGGACCACTGGGTCGAGGGCGGGCTCGGCGACGCGGCGCTCGCCGCCCTCGCCGAGCGGGGCGACCTCGCAGGCAGGGTCGTCAAGGTCGCCGTGACCGAGATGCCGGGCTCGGGCACGCCGGAGGAGCTGCGCGACTGGGCGGGGATCTCGGCCGGCCGGATCGCCGAACGCGTCCGGTCGCTGCTCGGCTGACGAACGGCTTCTAGACCTCGAGCGGGACCAGCTCGAAGCGGTTCACGTCCACGAGCCCGCGATCGGTGAGCTTGAGCTCGGGGATCACCGACAGCGACAGGAACGACATCGCCGAGAACGGCGCGGGCAGCGTGGTCCCCAGCTCCCTGGCCGCGCGCTCCAGCGCGTGCGTCCGCGCCGCGACGTCCTCGACCGTCAGGTCCGAGAGCAGGCCCCCGTACGGGCACGGCACCTCGGCGACGACCGCGCCGTTCGCGATGGCAACCTGTCCGCCGCCGGTCTCGCGCAGGCGGTTCGCCGCGGCCGCCATGTCCGCGTCGTCCACCCCGACCACGACCAGGTTGTGCGCGTCGTGGGCGAGGGTCGTGGCCAGTGCGCCCCGGCGGATGCCGAACCCGCGGACGAAGCCGAGCCCCATCCGCCCCGTGTTGCGGTGGCGCTCGATGACGGCGAGCTTCGCGAGCCCGCTCTCGGGAGCCGCCGTCACGTGCCCGTCGCGCACAGGCGGCCGCTCCACCAGCGCCCGCGTGACGATCTGCCGCGGGGCGACCCCGATCACCCGAACGCTGCCGCCGGCGACGATCGCGAAGTCATGGGGCGCGAGCTCGCGGACACGGACGCTGCCGCGCATCCAGTCGGGCAGTTCGGAACCCGCGATCTCGATCGAGGCCTCACCTTCGGAGACGCGACGCCCGTGCTTCCACACCGCGGCCGGTCGGAACGAGACCAGGTCGGGGACGGCCACGACGTCGGCGAGGTAGCCGGGGGCCACCGCCCCGTGCTCGGGGAGCCGGTGGTATCGCGCCGCGTTGAGCGTCCCCATCACGACCGCGTCGCGGGGCGGGCAACCCATCGCCACGGCCTTGCGGATCACGTCGTTGACGTGGCCCTCCTCCAGGAGGTGGTCTGGTTCGAGGTCGTCGGTGCACAGGAGGCAGTTGGTCGGGCCGTGGTCGAGGACCATCGGCAGGATCGCCTCGAGGTTCCGGGCGGCCGAACCCTCGCGGATCATGATCCACATGCCGAGCCGGCGCTTCTCGAGCGCCTCCTCGTAGGTCGTGCACTCGTGGTCGCTCATCACGCCGGCCGCGAGATAGGCGTTCAGCGCGCGGCCGGTGAGCCCAGGCGCGTGGCCGTCCACGTGCCGACCGCCCACCGCGTCGAGCTTGGCCAGGGCGTCGTCCTCGCCCGCCACCACCGCGGGGAAGTCCATCATCTCGGCCAGGCCGATCGCGTTCGGCTCCTCCGCGAGGAACGCGGCGATGTCGTCCGCGGTCACGGTGGCCCCGTTGGATTCGAACGGCGAGGCCGGGACGCAGCTCGACATCATCACGAACACGTCGAGCGGGACCGCGTCTGCGCTGCGGAGCATCGCCCGGACGCCGTCGACGCCGAACACGTTGGCGATCTCGTGCGGATCCAGGACGACCGTCGTCGTTCCCCACGGGATCGCGGCGCGCGCGAACTGGTCGATCGTGAGCTTGGTCGACTCGAGGTGCATGTGGCCCTCGACGAACCCCGGCAGCAGGATCAGGTCCGAGACGTCGACGCGCTCGGCGCCGTCGTAGCCCGGGCCCACCCCGGCGATGTGCCGGCCGGCGATCGCGACGTCGGCCCCCAGGAGCTCGCCGGTGAACACCGACAGCACGCGTCCGCCGGACAGGACCACGTCGGCGGGCTCGTCGCCCCGCGCGACCGCCAGCCGGCGGGCGAGGTCGATCGTCATCCCGGAAGGGTAGCCCAAGACCCCACGGTAGGATGCGGCGCCGTGCATACCGCAGAAACGTTCCCGAAACCGCGACTCCGCGGCCGGATCCACCAGGTCGCGTTCTTCGTGTCGATCCCGGCCGGGGTGGTCCTCGTGCTCCTCGCCCACGGCCCCGCGGCCACGACGGTGGCCGCCGTCTACGCCGCGAGCCTGGCAGCGGTGTTCGGCTCGAGCGCCGCCTATCACCGCGGCCGGTGGACCGAGCGCGCGCGCCGCTGGATGAAGCGGCTCGACCACTCGATGATCTTCGTGCTGATCGCGGCGAGCTACACGCCCGTCGCGCTGGTGCTGGGCGGGACCTGGGAGGCGGTGCTGCTCTCGCTCGCGTGGGCGGGCGCCGTCGCCGGGATCACCCTGAAGATGGCCAGGCCCGACGGGCACCACCTGATCGGTGGCGTCCTGTACATGTCGCTCGGCTGGCTCGCGGTGATCGCGCTCCCGCAGCTGTTCGCTCAGCTGAGCGCCGCCGAGTTCTTGCTCATGGTGGCCGGTGGCCTTCTCTACACGGCCGGCGCGATCGTGTTCGCGACACGGCGGCCGGACCCCTCCCCGTCCACGTTCGGCTACCACGAGATCTGGCACGCGTTCATGGTTGCGGCCGCCTGCTGCCACTACGCGATGATCCTGCTGATCCTGCTTCCGCCGTAACCGGTTGCTGGTATCGTGATGGGCGAGGACGGCGATCGTCGTCCGTGAGGTTTGTTCTTCGTTCCTCCTTCGAATCGGTTGCGGTCGACGGCCGCGCGGTCTCGGGAGCAAAGGCCGAACCTCCCCACAACCGCACGAAGGAGAGAGCATGACCAGCACGTTCTCCGATCTCGGCGTGTCCGCGCGTGTGCGCGGCACCCTCGCCCGGCGGGGGGTCACCGAACCGTTCGCCGTCCAGGCCCTGGTGCTCGGGGACGCGATCGCGGGGCGCGACGTTCTGGCGCGGTCCGCGACCGGCTCGGGCAAGACTCTTGCGTTCGCGATCCCGATCGTCGAGACCGTTCGCCCGCACGACGCCGCGCCCTCGGCGCTCGTCCTGGTTCCCACGCGCGAGCTCGCGCAGCAGGTGGCCGACGAGTTCGACGACATCGCCAAGGCGCAGGGCCTACGGGTCGGCGTCGCCTACGGCGGCGTCAGCATCCGCGAGCAGGCCAAGCGCAACCAGAAGGCGCACGTCCTGATCGCGACGCCGGGACGGCTGCAGGACCTGGTCGAGCGCGGGAGCGTTCGCCTGGACCGCGTTCGGATCCTGGTGCTGGACGAGGCCGACCGGATGCTCGACATGGGCTTCCAGCCGCAGGTCGACCGTCTGGTCCGGCGGCTCCCCAAGGACCGGCAGACGATGTTCTTCTCCGCGACGCTCGACGGCGCGGTCGGCAACCTCGCGCGCGCCTACACGCGCGACGCGATCCTGCACGAGGTCGAGTCCTCGACCGAGACCGTCGAGGGGCTCGACCACCGGTTCGTCCAGGTGGACGCGCACAGCAAGGTCGAGGCGCTGATCGACCTGCTCGCGCACGACGGCGAGCTCACGCTCGTGTTCGTCCGCACCAAGCGCGGCGCCGACCGCCTCGTGCACAAGCTCCGGCAGAAGGAGGTGAAGGCCGAGGCGCTGCACGGCGACATGCCGCAGCGGGCCCGACAGCGGGCGCTGGACCGGTTCGAGCGCGGCTCGGTGCGCGTGCTCATCGCGACCGACGTGGCCGCAAGAGGGCTGGATCTCGAACGCATCAGCCACGTCGTGAACTACGACCCACCGCAAGACGACAAGGGATACGTGCACCGGGTCGGCCGAACGGCCCGCGCCGGCCGCACCGGGACCGGCATCACGCTGGTGACGGCCGACCAGCAGGGCGACGTCGGACGCATGGCCGCCCGCCTCGAGCTCCACGAGGCGTTCGAGGAGGATGGCATGAAGGTCGCGCCGCCCCGAGTGGTCTTCTCCGCCAGCGCCTCCGGCCGGCGCTCGGGTCTGCGCCCGCCCCGCCGCCGCGTGCTGTAGGCGGCGCGATCCCCGTCAGCAGGTGTGCTCGTCGGGGAGCAGCGGCCGCAGGATCAGCCGGTACCTCGTGCCTCCGCTCAGCCATGGCGTGAGCTGGTTCGCGGTCTGCGCCGCGGCGTAGACCTGCTCGAACTCGTCACCGGTGATCACGCCGCACCGGGTCTCCGGCCCGTCCGCGAGCGGCTCGCCGAACGCGGACAGCGGCGTGTCCAGCGGCCAGGCCATCGCCTTCTGGGGCAGCTCGGGATCGCCCTGATAGGGGAGGACGTACACGCGCATCTCCGTCGGGTCGAACGGCGTCTCCGGGCCCACCGAACCCTCCGGCAGCCAGCTCTTCAGGTCCCCGAGCTCGGCTTGGAACTCGGCGAGCGCGGCTCGGGCCTTCGCGTCCTCCGTGCCGCCGCAGGTGCCGGCGGGCTCGCCGACGTCCAGGGCGTACGCCGAGACCACCGAGGTGGACCCGTTCGCGGTTGTGTTGAACACCGTGGTCGCGGCGTCGGCGATGCACCGGTCGCCGTAGTTCGCGTCGCCGTCCATGAGCCCGACGTCCCCGGCCGCCTGGAGGATCGCCTGCACGCCGTCCTCGGTGATCGGTGTTCGGACCAGGCTGGGCAGGGCGGGCTGCGGGTAGATCTCGGTCTGCGGCCCCTGCGCGATCAGCGTGCCGTCGCCGAACAGCGACCACGCGGGCATGCTCGAAAGGGTGAACTCGTAGGGGACGAAGCCGCCTTGGTACTCGACCCTCAGGACGGGCTCGTCGGCGCCGGTCGGATGAGAGATGGCCCCGGTGGTGGCCCCCGACCCGCCGGAACTGCCGGCTCCCGGGCCGCCGTCGTTCAGCCGGCCGCACCCTGTCGCCAGGACCGCCAGGGCCACGATCGTGACGCCGATCCGCCTCGCG
>JBKPKU010000046.1:0-41840 GCA_046731295.1 Actinomycetota bacterium | reverse complement strand
TGGCGGTGCGCGGCATCGACATCGCCCCCAGGGACCTGGACTTCGCCGTCGCAGACTCACAGGCTCTCGGACGACTCCTCCAAGATGCATTGGTCGAGCCGGTGACGCGTATGCGTGAGTGGGTGGCCGAGTGGTTTGATCGAGCGTTCCTCGGCGCCCTTATCGAGTGGGTATCGGACGTGCGAACCCCGATCGTTGACGATCACGGCCTAGAGCAAGGAGCTGACGCCGCGAGTCGTCTTGAACGTGTTCCATGGGAGGGACACGTGATTCCTGTAACGCCGCTCGACCTGCAGCTCGTCGTCGCGGAGCGACGCGGACACCGTGATCGCGCCGAGAAGATCAGGCGACTACTTCCTGAGCGTTAGAACGTCGCCATTTCCCGGAAAGCTGTGAGGACGAGGTCGGAGCTCGGGTCAGTGGCAGCCGTCGAACGAGAAGTGGCCGGGATCGCTGTCGGGCACCGACTGACACCAGCCGTTGGCCTCGAGCGCGGACACGATCCCAGGAGTGTCGAGCCCGTCCCGCGTGATGTCGATCGCCGCGCCGAGCTGGTGCCAGGACCTGCCGGGCGGAGCGCACAGGCCCGGGCAGCCGAGCGGGTTGCCGCAGATGTTCCTGCACGCCATCCGCTGCTCCCCGCACGAGCGGTAGCTCTGCACCACCGGGATCGGCGCACCCGCCTGCATCTGCGCCCGCCGGAAGGCCTGCATCGCGACCGGTTGGAGCCGAACGCCGTCGACGGTTCGGAGCGGCGGCCGTTCCGAACATGGGTCGTCCGGGATGTCGATGAGCGGGCCGGTGAGGTTCGTGTACGCGACGACGCCGCCGATCACCGCGAGGGCCGCGGCCCCCGCCACCAGGAGCCGGCGACGGACGACGCGAGGCCGTTCGCGGCGCCCTCGGCGTCGGCGACGCCCGCCGTTCACGCCGCGAGCGAGCGGATCGTGTCGAGCTCCTGCTTCCGCCGCTCGCCCGAGGAAGGGGTCTCGACGACGACCGACAGGTCCCTCACCTCCGGCCGGCGAAGGATCGCGCCGAACCCCTCCAGCCCGATCCCGCCCTCGCCCACGATCTCGTGCCGGTCTCGCCTGGAACCGCGCTCGAACTTCGCGTCGTTCAGGTGGATCAGCCGGAGCCTGTCGGCGAGCCCGACGGCGTGCAGCTCCTCGAACAACACGGCCACCCCCTCGGGTTCGTTCAGCGCGTAGCCGGTCGCGAACAGGTGGCAGGTGTCCAGCACCAGGCCCAGCCGCTCGTCGTCCACGGCGTCGAACAGCGCGCGGGCCTCGGCCAGCGTCGAGGCTACGGCGCCGCCGGTGCCGGCCATGAGCTCGACCAACAGCTGGGTCCGCTCGGGGGTCTCGACCAGGACGGCCTGCAGGACCGTGGCCGATCGGTCCAGCGCGTCGGCGACCTCGCCCTCGCCGCCCGAGCCGGCATGGACGACGAATCCCTCGGCCTCCAGGACGCCGCACGAGGCGACCGAACGCCGGCAGAGCTCGATCGACTTCGACAAGAACTCGGGGTTCGGGGAGGCGATGTTGACGAGGTAGGGCGCGTGGACGAACAGCGGGCCGATCGCGGCCTCCCGCCACTCGGCGCCGAACTTCTCGGCGGTCTCCAACCGGGGCGCCGACCACGCCCTCGGGTTGGAGATGAACAGCTGCACGACCTCCGCGCCGACCTCGCGCGCGAGCGGGATCGCCGTGCGAAGCCCACTGCGCAGGTGGGCGCCGACCCTCACGCGACGTAGATGTGCACGAGGTCGCCCGCGCGCACGATGACGCCGGCCGCCGGCTCCTGGAACACGACGCGCGCGCCCGGATGCCCCGGCACGATCGAGACGTCCACCAGGAGCTCGAGGCTTCGGAGCTTGGCGACCGCCTCGTCCCGGGGCATGCCGACCACGCTCGGCATCGCGAACTCGGGCGGCCCCTTCGAGACCACGATCGAAACCGAGTTGCCTGGCTGGTAGTCGGTGCCCCGCGCCGGCGTCTGCGAGATGACGACGCCCTTGTCGACGTTCTCGCTGAATTCATCGCTCACACTCACGACGAAGCCCGCGGCCTCCAGCGCGGCGGTCGCCTCTGACTGCTCGAGCCCGACGACCTTGGGGACCGGCACCGGGGTCGGGCCCTTGCTGATCACCAGGTCGATCTCGCTGCCCATCGGCGCCTCGGCGTCACCCCTGGCGCTTTGGCGGATCACCAGCCCCCGGTCGACGCGCTCGTGGAACTGCCTCGTCACCTTGCCGACGTTCAGGCCGGCGTCGCGGAGCAGGGCGCGGGCCTTCGGGAGCGTCTTGCCCGTCACATCCGGCACCGGCACGGGCCGCGGGCCGAGCGAGGGGAACAGGGTGACGCGGTCGCCCTTCTCAAGCGTGGTGCCCTCGGGCGGTTGCACGCGCAGGACCTGGTCGGCCGCGATCTTGGTCGAGTACTGGCCCGCGGCCACGCGAACGACGAGTCCGGCGTCGACCAGGCGCGCCTGCGCCTGGTCGACCGGCACGCCGACGACGGTCGGGACGTCCACCTTGTGTGGGATCAGGTACGCCCAGGCCGCCCACGCGGCCGAGCCGAGCGCGACGAGCGCGATCAGCAGGACGAGCGCGACCCTCCACCAGCGTCGCCGCGGGGGGCCGTGCGCCGTCGTTCGTCCCTTGATCGTGACGGTGGGCGCCGGATCATCCATGTGCGTCTTCGGTCCGGGCGCGGGGACCACCGTGACGTCGGGGACGAGCGAGGCGAGCGGTTCGGCGGGAGGCAGGGAGCCCGACTCGGCCATCAGGTCGCGGCGGGCCTCGGCTGCGGACTCGGGACGGAGCTCGCGCTCCTTCTCGGTGATGGAGGCGACCCATCCGTCGAGGGACGACGGCACGGATTGGTTGAACGACGACGGCTGGGGCACGCGGTCATGGATGTGCTTGTACGCGATCGCCATCGGCGTCTCGCCGGTGAACGGCAGCCGCCCGGTCAGGAGCTCGAACGCCACGATCCCCAACGCGTACAGGTCGGTCCGCGGGTCGGCGGGCTCGCCCTGCAGCTGCTCGGGCGCCAGGTACTGGACGGTGCCGGTGACCGTGCCGGCCTCGGTGATCTGCGCGTCGGCGAGCGCACGCGCCAGGCCGAAGTCGGCGACCTTGACGACCCCATCGCGCGTGACGATGAGGTTCTCGGGCTTGACGTCGCGGTGCACGATGCCCTGGCGGTGCGCGTGCTGGAGCGCGGCCAGGGTCTGTTCGAGCACGTCGGCCGCCTGGGCGGGCGCGAGCGCGCCTCGCTCGTTCAGGACCTCGCGGACCGAACGGCCGGCGACGTACTCCATCACCATGTAGTAGATGCCGTCGACGCTGCCCCAGTCGTGGACGGCCACGATGTTCTGATGGTTGAGGCTCGCGGCTGCACGGGCCTCGCGGCGGAAGCGTTCGACGAACCCGGCGTCGCCGGCCAGGCTGCGATGCAGCACCTTGATCGCCACCGGGCGTTCGAGCACGGCGTCGTGCGCGCGGTAGACCTCGCCCATGCCCCCGGCGGCGATACGATCGAGGACGTGATACCGGCCGGCCAGCGTGTTCAGCGCGAAGGCCAGGTCCACGCCGGTGGGCCGCTCGTGCGTGGTGCTCTTCGAGATGGTCGCCTCCCGTCGATCCTTGACGCTGCGGGCGGACATCGCGGGGCCGGGGGCGCGTCCGAGGGGACATCCTAGCGCGCAGGTGAGCGTCAACCGTGGAGCCGAGGCCAGGCAGCCGGCAAGCTTTCCGGCCGAGTTCGAGCGGATCGAGGCGGCGGTGGACGGCGGCGAGTCCGACCTGCGCGCACTCGGCTTCTGGCGGCTGCTCGCGAAGGTGAAGGCCGATCAGGCGCTCGCCGCCCACTGGGCCGAGCAGGCTGGGCGGATCGACCGGCGAGCGTTCGAGGCCGGGGTCCGGTTCCGGCTGCCGGTGTGGCTCGGCAACCTGGTGCTGGTGCTGGGGATCGCGGCCGGCGGCGTGGCCGTCGCGATCGCTCTGGCCACCGACTCGCCCGAGCTCGCCGCGTGGGCGCTGGTGTTCGCGGCGCTCGACTGGTCGGCCTCGTTCCACACGCCGGCGCACTGGGTGGTCGGCCGCATGGTCGGCATGCGCTTCCTCGCGTACTACGTCCGCGACCCGATCCCGCCGGTGCCCGGCCTGAAGATCGACTACGAGACGTACCTGCGGACCCCGCCCGAGGCCCGCGCGTGGATGCACGCGTCGGGCGCGATCGCGAGCAAGGTCGGACCGTTCCTCGCGCTTGCGTTCTGGCCCGCCTCTGGCGCGCCGGCGTGGGCGGCGTGGGTGATCCTCGGATACGGCGTCCTCATCATCGCGACCGACGTCTTCATCTCGGCGCGCAAGAGCGACTGGAAGCGGTTCCGCCGAGAGATGCGGATCGCGCGGATCCAGGCCGCTGCTCGCTGAAAGGGCCCGCGCGGGGCGCCTCGGCTATCCTGGGTTCGGAACACCGGGGAGCTCGGGCGACCGGGCTGAGAGGCCGTCACATCGCGACGGCGACCCGACGAACCTGATCCGGGTAACGCCGGCGAAGGGAGGCGACTCCTGAAGGCCATGGACCCGCGTTCGCTGCGCGTCTACGTGCTGACCTCGAGCGGCTACGTGCCGGGGCGCGGTCACGCCGACGTGGCCGCGGCGGCGATCGCGGGGGGCGCGAGCGCGGTGCAGCTGCGCGCGCCGGAGCTCGACGATGCGCGCCTATGCGATCTCGCGGCCGGCATCGCCGCGCGATGCCGAGTCGCCGGCGTGCTGTTCGTCCTCAACGACCGGCCGGCGGTGGCGGCCAGCATCGGCGTGGGCGCCCACGTCGGGCAGGACGACGATCCCGCGTCGGCCCGCCGCGTCATCGGCCCGGACGCGGCCCTGGGGGTGAGCGTCTCGACGCCGGACGAGGCCCTAGCCGCCGAACGCGACGGCGCCGACTACCTCGGCGTGACCGTGTGGGCCACGCCGACCAAACCGGAGGCGTCCCCGCGCGGGCTGGATGGGATCCGCGCGGTCGTGGCCGCGACGTCGCTCCCGGTGGTGGGGATCGGCGGGATCCACGCCGCGAACGCGCGCGAGGTCCTCGACGCGGGCGCGGCCGGCGTGTGCGTGGTCTCGGCCGTGGGCGCGGCGCCGGATCCCGAACGCGCGACGCGCGACCTCGTCGCCGCGGTGAACGAGTGGGATGCGGCGACGTGAGCGAGCAGCGCACGGGCAAGGCGACGGCGGAGCTCTTCGAGCAGGTGATCCTCCGGCGCCTGGGCGCGAGGGACGACGACGTGCTGGTGGGCCCGCGCCACGGCGTGGACGTCGGCGTCGTGCGCGTGGCCGACGGCGTCGCGATGGCGGTGACGGCCGACCCGGTGTTCGTCGTGCCGGCGTACGGATGGGATCGGGCTGCGTGGTTCGCGGTCCACATCCTTGCCTCGGACGCCGCGACGAGCGGCCTCCCGTTGCGATGGATGGCCGTCGACCTCAACCTGCCGCCCGAGATCACGGACGAGGACCTCACGGCGCTCTGGGACGCGTTCCATCGCGCGTGCGAGGGCGTCGGCCTGGCCGTCGTCACGGGACACACGGCGCGCTACGACGGCTGCGCGTGGCCGATGGTGGGCGGGGCGGTCTGCATGGCGTCCGGCCCCGAGCATGAGTTCGTCACGCCGACGATGGCGCGCCCGGGCGACCGGGTCGTCGTGACCAAGGGCGCCGCGATCGAGGCGACGGCGTTGTTCGCCGCGACCTTCCCCGACCGCCTCCTCGAGGGCATCGGCGCCGACCTCGTCAAGAGGGCCGACGCCCTGTTCGAACGCATGACCGTGGTGCCCGAGGCGACCATCGCGCGCGGGTTCGGCCTGCGCGACCAGGGCGTGACCACGATGCACGACGCGACCGAGGGCGGCGTGTTCGGCGGGCTGACGGAGGTGGCCGCGGCCTCCGGCGTAGGGATGCGGATCGAGCGCGAGGCGATCCCGGTGCTCGAGGAGGTCCGCGCCGTGTGTGAGCACACCGGCATGGACCCGTACACCTCGATCAGCGAGGGCACGCTGATCGCCACCGTTGTCCCGGCGCGGGCGGAGGCGTTCGTGGCGGCGCTGGCGGACGCCGGGATCGACGCGGCGGTGGTGGGCGAGGTGACCGAGCCCTCGGACGGCGTGGTCCTGGTCGAGCCGGGAGGGGAGCGACCGCTGGAGCACCCGGGGCTGGATCCGTTCTGGGGCGCGTTCGGACGGTGGGCGACCGAGGCCGCCGGCATCGCCGAGGCGGGCTGAACCGACCCGAAACATCGCGGCGCCCGCCGGGTAGGGTGAGCCGTGCGCATCCGGCGGGCCCTCGTGTCGACGCTGTTCGTCCCCGCGATCGGCCTGGGTGCCGTCGGATGCTCCTCGGATGACGAGCAGCCGTCCGCCACGACCAAGTCGACGGGTGCGCCCTCGTCGGAGCCGCCGTGGGGGCTGAACACGATCGACATGCCCGACGACGCCCAGTCGGTCCAGGCGACGTTCGAGGCGTTCCCCGAGGAGATCGGCGGTGTCAGGCGGGCAGGCGTGTCGCCGAACGAGGTCTCCTACGGCGACGGCTCGACCTTCGTGCGCGCGATCGACCTCGCGCAGGCGCAGGCCGAGGGGTTCCCGTCGACCGCGCCGGCGTACCTCGGCCTCCTCGCGAGCAGCGGCGAGGTCGTGGTCGAGGAGAAGGAGACCAACCCGAACGCCGGGTTCGTGTACCTCGTCAGCATGAACACGGCGCAGGACTCGCCCGACGCCGAACCGCGGGAGACGTTCGACGCGGCGTGGGGGGCCGCCGGCGGCGGGTGGCTGTTCGTCGCGAGCGCGAACTCGGCCGAGGAGCGCGAGGCCCTGGCGAATGCGTTCCTGGAAGCCGCCTCTAGCGAGCACGCGAGCGACACCCGGTAGGCTGCGCCCCATGGACGTGGTCACCGTCGGCGACGTGATGATCGACGTGCGCGTCGACTCGGACGGGCTCGAGGAGGGCGGCGACGTGCACGGCCGCGTCCTCGTCCGGCCGGGCGGGAGCGCGGCCAACGCAGCGGTCTGGGCCGCCGAGGCCGGCGCTCGGGCCCGCGTCCACGGCCGGATCGGCCGGGACGTCGCCGGCGCTCTCGTGCGCGACGAGCTGATCGCGCGCGGGGTCGAGCCCGCCCTGGCGATCGACCCGACGGCGGACACCGGGACGATGCTCGTCGTGCACGAGCCCCGCGAGCGCTCGATGGTCGCCGACCGCGGCGCCGGCGGCCGCCTGTCCCCGCAGGACCTGCCCGAACGCATCGAGGCCGGCGCCGTCCTCGTGTCGGGCTACTCGCTGCTGTACGAGCCGACCTCGGAGGCCGGGGCGGCGGCGCTCGATCGCGCGAGTGCGCGGTTCGTCGCGGTGGACGCGGCGTCGTGGCCGATGATCCGATCGTTCGGCGCCGACCGCTTCCTGGCCTCGACCGCGAACGCGACGCTGCTGCTCGCCAACGAGCGCGAGGCCGAGGAACTCACGGGGCGCCGCGAGGTCGCGGCCGTCGATCGGCTCTCGCACCGGTTCCCGGTCGTGTGCGTCAAGCTCGGCGACGAGGGCGCGGTCATGTCGTGGGAGGGGCTCGTGATCCGAAACGCGATCCAGCCGGTCGCGGAGAAGGACCCCACCGGGGCCGGCGACGCGTTCAACGGCGTGCTGCTCGCGTCGCTGGTTCGGGGGCGCTCGCCGGGCGACGCGCTCGCGGAAGCGTGCCGGGCGGGGGCTCGCGTCGCCGCGAGCTTCGAGACGTGGCCCGAGCGGGCGCAGGTGCCGGGGTGAGCGCCGTCCGCCCGTCCGCCACGGTTCGGGCGTCAGGCGAGGTCGCGGAGGCCCTCGCGTCGGGGGCGGGCGCGGTCGCCATGGAGACCAGCGTGGTCTCGCAGGGTCTGCCCCCACCGCGCAACCTCGAGTGCGTCGAGCGGATGAGCGCGGCCGTGCGGGACGCCGGGGCCGTCCCGGCCTGGATCGGTGTGGTAGAGGGCGAGGTCGTCGTCGGCCTGTCCGACGACCAGCTGCACGTGTTCGGCGAGCCCGGCGCCGCGTCGAAGGTCGCCCGGCGAGACCTGCCCTTCGCGCTGGCGGCGGGCGGACTCGGCGCCACCACGGTCTCGAGCACGATCTGGGCCGCCTACCGCGCCGGCCTCACGGTGGGAGCCACCGGCGGCATCGGCGGCGTGCATCCGGGATCCGGCGACGTCTCGGCCGACCTGCTCGAGCTGGCGCGAACCCCGGTCCTGCTGATCTGTTCGGGGCCGAAGTCCATCGTCGACCCCCTCGCGACGGCCGAGCGGCTCGAGGAGCTCGGCGTGGGTGTCGTCGGCTACCGCTGCGACCGACTCCCGTTCTTCTTCGCGAAGGAGGCCGTGGTCGACCTCGACCAACGGGTCGACGATCCCGAGCAGGCGGCGCGGATCGTCGACGCGCTCGCCGCGATGCAGGCGCGGGCGGCGGTGCTCCTGTGCAACCCGGTCCCCGACGCGTATGCGATGGATCCCCTTCGGGTGGAGAACGCCGTTCGGGCGTGCGAGCGCATCGCGGAGCGTACGGGCGTGCGCGGCAAGGACGTGACGCCGTTCCTGCTCTCCTGCATGGCCGAACGCACCGATGGCGAGAGCTTGCAGGCCAACCTCGCTCTGCTGGAGTCCAACGCGCGCTTGGCCGGCGAGGTCGCCGCCGCCAACGCTAGCGCAGCCAGGTCTTGACGATCGCCTTGGAGAAGTTCCAGCCGTAGCGCAGCGACTTCGGCTTCTTGGATTCGCCGCCGCGTCGCGTGAGGAACGTCACGGGGACCTCGACGACCCGCGCGTGCTTGCGAAGGGCCTCGATCGTCACCTCCGAGGTCCAGAACTGATCCTGCTCGAGGATCAGCTTGCGCAACGTGTCGGCTCGCGTCGCCCGGTAACCGCTGGAGATGTCCGTCACGCGCTGGCCGGTGAGGATCGTCACGACGCGTGAGAAGAAGTGGACGCCGAGGTGCCGGAGCAGGCTCTCCCGCTCGAAGTCGCCCAGCATGCGAGACCCGTTCACGTGATCGGCCTCGCCGTCGAGGATCGGCTTGACCAGGATCGGGAGCTCCTCGGGCTGGTGCTGGCCGTCGGCGTCGATCGTGACGACGACGTCGGCGCCGAGCTTGAGGGCGACGTCGTAGCCGACGCGCAAAGCGAGGCCGCCGCCGCGACGGATCGGCAGGCTGGCGACGAGCGCGCCGGCCTCCCTGGCGATGTCCGCGGTGCCGTCGTCGGACGCATCGTCGATGACCACGGGCACCACTACGTGGCCGTCGACCTCCGAGGGCATCGCGTGGATCACCGCGCCCACGTTCCCGGCCTCGTTGAACGCCGGGGAGATGACGACGATGCGACGGCCGCCGGGCAGCTGGGCCACCGCGTCCCAATCGAAGGCCGCCTGGCCCATGGACTCGATCAGCAGGCGGATCGACCGCTCGTTGGTGTCCACGTTCGACTGCAGCCGAAGGACGAGCAGGAGGAGGATGACGACGGCCGCGAGCAGGACGCCGGTCAGCCGTAGGCCGGTCCCCGGTTGGAAGTTGAACGTCTCGAACAGCGGATTGAACAGGCCCGGCGCGATTGCCAGCAGCAGGATCGCGACCGAGATGACCGAGGAGATGATCAGCGTCAGGCGGCTGACCCGCTTGCGCTCGTAGCGCACCACGACCAGTGCGAAGAGCCCTACGGCGAACAGGCCTCCGAGCACGCGCAGCGCCCACATGGCCCGACTCTACGTGATGGGCAGGACCGGCAGTCAGCCGGGGGAACGTTCGCGCACGCCGCGCCAGCGTGTGGCCGGCAGGATGTGATCGAGGATCACGCGGTCCTTGTGACGCTCGATCGCCTCGAACATCGATTCGATCAGTGTCTCCGACAGCAGGTGCGGCTTCAGGCCGAGGTCCAGCAGCTTGGTGTGCACGGCGTTGTAGTAGTGCTCCTCGGCCTCGACCCGCGGGTTGTCGACGTGGTCGATCCACACCTCGAGGCCGGCCTCCGCGCCGGCCTTGTGCACGAGCTCCGCGAGCTCGATGACCGAGAACTGCTCGGTGAACTGGTTAAAGACCCGGAACTCGCCAGCGTCGGCCGGGTTCAGGACCGCGAGCTCCACGCACTGGATCGTGTCGACGATGTTGAGGTAGCCGCGCGTCTGCCCGCCCTTGCCGTACGGCGTGAGCGGATGGCCGATCACCGCCTGCAGGCAGAAGCGGTTCAGCGCGGTGCCGAAGACCTCGTCGTAGTCGAACCGCGTGAGCAGCCGCTCGTCGAGCCTGGTCTCCTCGGTCTCGATCCCGTACACCACGCCCTGGTTCAGGTCCGTCGCGCGTAGGCCCCAGATGCGGCAGGCGAAGTGGATGTTGTGCGAGTCGTGGACCTTCGACAGGTGGTACATCGAGCCCGGGAGCTTGGGGAACGGCAGCGTGTCCGAGCGGCCCTTGTGCTCGACGTCGAGGTAGCCCTCCTCGATGTCGATGTTCGGCGTGCCGTACTCGCCCATCGTGCCGAGCTTGACCAGGTGCGCGTCCGGGGCGAGCTCGGCCATCGCATACAGCACGTTCAGCGTGTTCGCGACGTTGTTGGTCTGCGTGAACACCGCGTGCTCGCGGTCGATCATCGAGTAGGGCGCGCTGGGCATCTCGCCGTAGTGGACGATCGCCTCGGGCTCGAACTCGCGGAACAGGCGCTCGACGACGCTCCACTCGGTCAGGTCGCCCTCGGTGACGCCGATCTCCAGGCCCGTCACCTCACGGAACGCGTCGGCGCGCGCCCGGAGCGAGGGGCCGATCGGCGTGAGGGAGTCCGTGCCGGCCTCCTGGTGGGCGCGCCGGCGCAGGTAGTCGTCGACAGCGTGCACCTGGTGGCCCGCGCGGGCGAAGTGCATCGACGTCGGCCACCCCAGGTAGCCGTCGCCGCCAAGGATCAGGATGCGCAATGGTGGGTCCGATCGGTGTCGGGGTCGGCACATCCTAATGGGCCGTCGGGGCGCGCGACCTCAGCCCAGGGTGGCCAGCTCCTCGAGGACGCGATCGACCTCGGCAGGGGTGTTGTAGTGACAGAACCCCACCCGGACCGCGCCCCCCGAGTCCTCAAGGCCGAGGCGCTCCATGATCTCGAGCGCGTAGTAGTTTCCGTCCCAGACGTAGATCCCGTGATCGGCCAGGCGCTTGGCGGTGTCGGCCGGGTGCTGGTCGGCGACCCGGATCGCGAACGTGGGCGTGCGCTCGCCCGCGCGTTCGGGCTCGGCGATCCCGTACAGGCGCACGGACGGGATCGCCCCGATTCCATCGAGGAACCGTCGCGACAGCTCCGCCTCCCATGGCACGATCGCGCGTTCGAACGCCGCCCGCGCGGCCGCCCGCCGCCCGCCGCCGCCGCCGAGCTCGGCCAGGTACCCGACCGCGGCGATCCACCCCGCGAACGCCTCGTGGTTCTGTGTCCCGGTCTCGAACGCGTAGGGGAGCGCGTCCTCCGCCGGGCGGACCTTGTAGGGCCGGAGTGCCGACAAGAGCTCCCTGCGCCCGAACATGATCCCGAGGTGGGGCCCGAAGATCTTGTACGGCGAGCACACCACGACGTCGGCGCGGATCTCTCGCACGTCGATGCTCCGGTGCTGCGCGACGTGCACGCCATCGCAGGCCACGATCGCGTCGGGCGTCCGGTCCCGGACGATCCTGAGGAGGTCGGCGGCGGGCGTGACGGTCCCGACGGCGTTCGACGCGAGCGTGAACGCGACGACCCTCGTGCGTTCGGACAGGGCGGCCGCGAACGACTCCTCGTCGAGTGTCACGTCCTCTTCACGGACGTCGACCCACCGGACCGTCGCGCCGGCGTCCTCGGCCGCGAGGACCCACGGCCGGACGTTCGCGTCGTGATCGAGCCGCGTCACGACGACCTCGTCGCCGGGCTCGAGTGTCCGGGCGATCGAACGGGAGATCGCGAACAGCAGCGTGGTCGCGTTCGGGCCGAACACCACCTCGGCGGCGTCGGCGTTCAAGAGGTCGGCGGCCGCGCGGTGAGCCTCGACGATCACATCGTCGGTCTCCTGGCTGGTCGCGAACGCGCCGTGGGCGTTGGCGTTGCTGCGACGCAGGTACTCGGCCATCGCCTCGACGACGGCCTCGGGGACCTGGGACCCGCCCGGCGCGTCGGCGAACACCACCCGCCGTCCGTCCTGCTCACGTCGGAGCCCGGGGAAGCGAGCGGCGGCGTCCGAGAGATCCACGGCGCCTAGCCTCGCCGAACCCTCGTCGCCCGGCAACCCGGACCGCTCACACGCGATCCCAACCCTCGGGCAGGGTGGGTTCGGACCACGAGGGGTCGGGCCGCCAGCCGAACCAGTCGCGGTCGAACGGCGGCTCGCGCCCGACGATCCGGCGGACGGCGCCCTCGGCCTCCGCGCGTAGGCGGTTCTCGTCCTCGGGATCGAGGAGTCGCCGCTCGATGATCTCGGCGAATTCGTCCTCGTCCTTCCATCGCCACGACCCGTCGAGCTCCAGGATCACGTCGAGCTTGTGATCGAGCGTGTCGAATCCGACCGGAGAGCGGCGGAGCGGGTCCTCGAGGTTCACGTACCAGTGGGAGGGCGACCAGTCCGACCCGAAGAACAGCAGCACGGCCGCCGAGCTCCCCGGCCACGCGAACGAGAGCACGTGTGCCTTGTACGGCTGCTCCACGAGCTCGTAGTCGGGCTCCTGGATCTTCAGCCGCTTCCCGTCGCGGAACGGCGCCATCCAGTGCGCGCCCGCGGGAATGAACAGCTGGATCTGCTCCTCGGCGTCCTCGACCACGGTCACCGGCCGCGCGCTCCAGATCCGGCCCTCCCAGATCTCGCGGAGCGCCGCGGCATCCCCCGGCTCGAACGCGCGCAAGGTCAGCCCAGCCGCGACCCGAACGCGGCGTCGGTGGCGTCGAGCAGCGCGTGCGCGCTCGCCCGAAGCCCCGAGACCTCGTCGCGGAGTGCCGTCGCCTTGGCCTGGTCCTTGAGCGCCGCCGCGTTGATGTCCACGTTGTAGGTGGCCGACCAGACCGAAGCCGAGAGGGCCTGCGCGGCGCACGCGCCGTCGGAGGCCGCGTTCGCGTTGCCCATCTCGGTCGTCTCGCGAGCGAGTTCCATCAGCTCGGCCGCTCGGCGTGCGATCTCGAGCGGCACCTCGGCGGCGGCCTCGTACCCCTTTTGGATCGCTTGCGAGCGCACCGCCTTCTCCGCGTCGGTCTCCTTCGGCATCTTGAACGCGGCCATCACGCCGTCGAACGCAGTCGCATCCCGGTCCGCGAGTTCCAGGAACACCGTCCGAGCAGTCTCGGCATCGGCGAGGATCGCGTGCATCCGCTCCTCGACCTCCTCGTATCCCTTCCTACCGATCGTCAAGTTGCACACCATGGCGATCAGCGCGGCGCCGGTCGCGCCGGACAGCGCCGCCACGGCGCCGCCGCCGGGTGTTGGCGCATCCGAGGCGAGCGTGCGCAGGAACTCGTCCACCGTCTGCTGCGCGATGCTCATCGGCGATCGCCCCCGGCGCTCACGAGCCGCTCCAGGATCTGTCCATCCGCATCGAATCCCTCCAGTCGCATGTGCTCGGGGTCGCCCTCGGCCACCGCGGCGGCGGGGGCGAACCCGACGATCTCCGATGACAGGACCTGCATACCGCGCTGGGCCGCGAGCGCGCTCACCGCGTCGAACGCCACCCGTGGCGAGGTGACGTCGACGTCCACCAGGTTCATAGAGACGGTCACCGCGCCCCGCTCGGCCACCGCGAACCCGATCGCGCGCACCGCGGGCAAACCGCCGCTCGACTCGCGCACGGCCCGGGCGATGTCCTTGGCCGCGTCCTCGGAGCCGGTGAGATACAGGTTGAACGCGACGAGCGGCTTGCGAGCGCCGACCGCGGTCGCGCCCGCGCGCCCGATCTGATGCGGGCCGAAGTCCGGCAGGCGCTCGCCGCGCGCGACCGCCTCGCGCAGTCCCTCGAACTCGCCCCTGCGCACCTCGGCCAGGCTCGCCCGCTCGGGCGACGTCGCCGCGCGGTCGTACAGGTAGACCGGGATGTGCAGCGTTTCGGCCAGCTCCGCGCCGAACCCGCGCGCGAGCTCGACGACCTCGTCCATCGAGATGCTCTGCAGCGGCACGAAGGGGATCACGTCGGCCGCGCCCATCCGCGGATGCCCGCCCTCGTGCGTCGTCATGTCGATCCGCTCGACGGACACGGTGGCGCCGGCGAGCGCGCTCGCGCGCACCGCGTCGGGCGAGCCGACCACGGTCGTGTCCAGCCGGTTGTGCTCGGGGTCGGCCTGTCGGTAGACCAGGCGCGCACCTCCGGTGTTCGCGAGCGCGTCGCAGATGGCATCGATCACGTCGGCGCGCCGGCCTTCGCTGAAGTTGGGCACGCAGACCACGATCGCGTCGGTTCCGGCCATCGAGGCAGAAGCCTACGATGCCGGCCATGGACGCCGACGCGTTCGAGCGTTGGCTGCGGCGGTACTTCGACGCCTGGGCCTCGAACGATCCCGACGAGGTGGCCGCCCTGTTCGCCGAGGACGCCGTGTACGCGTACGGGCCGTTCCGAGAGGAGGCGCGCGGCCGCGACGCGATCGTCCGGGCGTGGGTGGACGGCGGCGCGCCGGCCGAGCTGCGCACCGACGTCGAGCCGGTCGCGGTCGAGGGCGATCGGGGCGTGGCGCACTGGCGGGTGACCTTCCTCGACGACGGGGGACGGCCGATCGAGGTGGACGGGATCCTGGTCTGCGACTTCGACGAGGCGGGCCGGTGCACGGTTCACCGCGAGTGGTACGACCGCCGCGAGACGCCGCCTGACCCCCAGCCCCGAACCCGGGGTTGACTCGTGTCGGCGGCCGGGCGTACATTCGCCTTTCCCTCTCGAACGTATGTTCGATTCCATCGAGGGGCGGTGCTTCCGGGAGACGGCGGTGGCCAAGCGGTACGACGAGGAGGTCGAGGTTCGGGTCGAGCGCGACGCGGGGATGCCCTCGGCGTTCGTCTGGCGGGGCCGCCGATACGAGGTGGCCGACGTGATCGGGCGCTGGCGGATCGAGGGCCGCTGGTGGGCCGACGGGCGTGACCGCGAGTACTGGCGGGTCGAGGCGCGCGGCGGCGCCGTCTGGGACCTGTACCACGACCGCCTGCGCGACCGTTGGCACATGGAGCGGTTGTGGGATTGAATCGAGCCCGTGACCGGTGCCCGCGTCTTCCCGTTCCTGGTGTCCGAGCTTCGCCTCCCGCCCGACGAACAGGAGCTGCTCGACCGGGAGTGGTGGCCCTCCTATGCGCACGCGGTGGTCCATCGCGACGGCGTCTTCCTGTTCGACAACGGAGCGGGGTTCGGCAACGAGGAGATCGACACGACGTTCTCGCCGCGCGTGACGGCGATCGAGGACGCGCTCGGCGAGCACGGGATCTCGCTGGCCGACGTGACGGGCGCCGCCAACTGCCACCTGCATTTCGATCACGGCGGGCAGAACGTCCGGCTCCACGACATCCCGATCTTCGTGCAGCGAGCCGAATGGGCGATGGTGCACGAGCCCGACTACACGGTGCCGGAGTGGATCGACGCGCCCGGCCTGTCCTACGAGGTCCTCGAGGGCGAGGCGGAGGTGGCCCCCGGGTTGCGGGTCATCCCCACGCCCGGCCACACGGCCGGGCACCAGTCGCTCGTGGTGGACGCGCCCGAGGGAACGATCGTGCTCGCCGGACAGGCGCTGCAGTCTCGCCGCGAGTGGGAGGGCGCGACCGAGCCGAGCGCATCGGGCGCCGGGACTGCGCCCGACCCCGCCTACCCTCGCTCGGTCGAACGCCTCAAGGCGCTCGCCCCGGTCCGCGTGCACTTCGCCCACGACCCGTCGGTCTGGGAGCGCTGAAACGCTCGTCCCCTGATCGGACGGCGGTTCCGTCAGCGCATCTCGAACTGGTCGGGAACGTGCTCCTCGTAGTGCTCGACGCCGTTGACGGTGAGGACGAATGCAGCGAGGCCGTCGTCCTTCGTCAGTGCCTCTTGAGAGAGGGAATCGATCGTCTCGAGGAACGCGTCGTGGACGCGCTCGGCGTCGGCGCGGACGTCCCACCAAGAGCGCGAAAACGCTACCTCCCGCGTGGACTCGTTGAAGGTGTCGGTTTCGGGCGGGCCGGGGTCCGGCTCCCCGCGTCCGAGCGCCGCCAGGCGTCGGGACGAGGACCGCTGCCACGCGGCGATGTGCGCGACCACGTCCTTCAACGACCAACCGTCAGGCCTGGTCGCGGCGGGATCCACGTCCGCAACGTGCGACCACCAGTCCGCCCACGCCCGGCGTTCGCGGGCGATGATGTCGGCCTTGTCGGTCGGATGATCGGCGTTCGCCATCGCGGCAGCGTAGCGAACGGCTGAGATGCCTTCGTCGTTCGTGCACCTCGACGTCCGTTCTTTCTTCTCGCTGAAGGAGGGCGCGTTCTCGCCCGAGGCGCTCGCGCGCCGGGCGGCCGAGCTCGAGATGCCGGCTGTGGCGCTCGCCGACCGCGACGGGCTGTACGGGGCGGCGCGGTTCGTCGACGCGTGCGAGCGCGAGGGCGTCCGCCCGATCCTGGGTGGGTCGGTCTCCGTTCGGGAGGCCGGGACGCTCCCGCTGTCACGGGCCGGGCGGCGGCCGGCGGACGCGAGCATGGTCCTTCTCGCCCGGGACGCGGCCGGGTACGCGAACCTGTGCCGGCTGGTCACCGACGCGCACATGACCGGCGAGCGCGGGGATCCCTCGCTCACGCCCGAACAGATCTGCGCGCATGCCGAGGGCCTGGTCGCGCTCCTCGGGCCGTCCTCGCCGCCGGGCGCGCTCGCGGCCGCCGGCCGGATCGACGCCGGACGCCGCGCGACCGAGCCGTACCGGGAGGCGTTCGGCGAGCGGGCGTTCGTCGCGGTGGAGCACCGGCTCGAGCAGGACGCGGACCGCGAGATCCGGGCGCTCCTCCGCCTGGCCGAACGCGCCGACATGCGCGCCGTCGCCACCAATCCCGTCCGCTACCTCGTCCCCGAGGACGCGTTCCTGGCCGACGCGCTCGAGTGCATGCGCGAGCTCGTGCCGATCAACCGGACGAACGTCTCGCGCCGCAACGCCGAGGGCTGGCTGAAGCCGGCCGCCGAGATGCGCGCGCTGTTCCACGAGCGTCCGGACCTCGTGACCGCCACGCTCGAGATCGCCGAGGCCTGCACGTTCGAGCTCGGCCTTCGCACCGTGCGCTTCCCGGACTTCCCGACGCCGGCCGGCCGAAGCGCCTCCTCCGTACTCGCAGAACGCAGCTGGCGCGGCCTCGAGCGCCGAGGCATGAAGGCCACCGCCGCCGTCAGGAACCGCGTGAACCACGAGCTCGCGATGATCCACCGGCTCGGCTACTCGGCGTACTTCCTGACGGTCGCCGACATCGTCGCCGACGTGCGGGCCATGGGCATCCGGTGCGCGTGCCGGGGGAGCGCCGCCGGCTCGCTCGTGTGCTACCTGACCGGGATCTCCGACGTGGACGCGGTCCGCCACGACCTCGCGTTCGAGCGGTTCCTCAATCCGATGCGTGACGAGCTGCCCGACATCGACGTGGACGTCGAGTCGGCCCGGCGCGAGGACGTCTACGACATGGTGCTGTCTCGCTACGGCGACGACCGTTGCGCGTGCGTCGCGATGATCGACACGTACCGGGCCCGCGCCGCCGTCCGCGAGGTCGGCAAGGCGCTCGGCCTTCCAGAACCCGAGGTGGATGTCGTCGCGAAATCGTTCCCGCACATCGGGGCGGGAGAGCTCCGTCTCGCGCTGGACCGTCTGCCAGAGCTCGTCGGAAGCAACCTGAACGCCGGGCAGCTCGAGCAGCTGTTCCGCGTGGCCGAGCGCCTGAACGGCTTCCCGCGCCACATCGCGCTGCATCCCTCGGGCATCGTGCTGTCGAACGACGACCTGGTTACCCGCGTCCCGCTCGAACGCTCCTTCCAGGGCTACCGCGTGATCCAGGCCGACAAGGACGACGTCGAGCTGCTCGGCTATCTCAAGCTCGACGTGCTCGGCGTGCGGATGCTCTCGTCGATGCGCCACGCGCTGGACGAGATCGCCCGCACCGAACACGTGAAGGTCGACCTCGACGCGATCCCGCTGGAGGACGAGCCGACGTTCGAGCTGATCCGGGCCTCGGACACCCTCGGGTGCTTCCAGATCGAGTCGCCGGGCCAGCGCGAGCTCCTGCAGAAGCTCCAGCCCACGCGGTGGGCGGACCTGATCGTGGACATCTCGCTGTTCCGGCCGGGGCCGGTCAAGTCGGACATGATCAACCCATACCTGCGCCGGCGCGCCGGGATGGAGGCGCCCGTGTACGCGCACCCCGCGCTCCGGCCGGCGCTGCGCGAGACGTTCGGCGTGATCGTGTACCACGAGCAGGTCATCCGGACCCTCGCCGCGATGGCCGGCTACGACCTCACGTACGCCGACCACGTCCGGCGGCACCTGGACCACGAGGACCTGCTCCCGGGCTTCCGGGCCGACTTCGTGGAGCGGGCGACGGCGAGGGGCGTCTCTGCCGAGGTGGCCGAGAAAACGTGGAACGCGGTGGCCGAGTTCGCGAGCTTCGGGTTCTGCAAGGCGCACGCCGCGGCGTTCGCCGTCCCGACGTACCAGTCGGCCTGGTTGAAGACCCACTACCCGGCGCACTTCCTGTCGGGCATCCTCACGCACGACCCCGGGATGTACCCGCGCCGGCTCCTGCTCGAGGACGCCCGCGAGCACGGCATCCCGATCCTGCCCCTGGACGTGAACCGGTCCGAGCCCGAGTACGTCGTCGAGGAGGTCTCTCTGGATTGGCGCGCTGAGGTCGGGGCCCCGACCTCGGCGCGCCATGACAGCGCGCCGCAGCGGTACGGGATCCGGCTGGCGCTCCAGGACGTGCACGGGATCTCGGACGCCGAGATCCGGTCGATCCTGCAGGCGCGCGCCGACCGGCCGTTCGACGACGTCGGCGACTTCCTGCGCCGCTCGACGGTGTCGCGGCCGGTGGTCGAGGCGATCGCGCACGCGGGCGGGTTCGACGCGATCGACCGCGGGACCCGCCGGGATCGGCTGTACGCGGCGATGACGACCGAGCCCCAGCGCGAGGGCGACCAGCTCGCGTTCGACGTCAACATGGCAGCGGGACCTGAGACGGCCGGGGAGGGGAGGCAGGCTTCGCGGAGTGGTGGCGGGCGGCTCGCGAAGCCGGAAGGTACTGAGGGTCGACGACCGTCGGGCGAAGCGAGCCGGGGACCCACACCCCGAAGCGAAGGCCTGCCGCCCTACGAGACCGGGTTCTCCCTTCCCGAGTACTCCGACGCCGAACGCGTGCGCGCCGAGCTCGAGATCCTCGGCCTGGACGCGAGCCGGCACCTGGTGAGCTTCTTCGAGCCGCTGCTCGTGGACCTCGGCGTGACCCGCTCGGTGGACCTGCACCGATGCCGCTCGGATCAGCGGGTGATGGTGGCCGGCGTGAAGGTCGCCTCCCAGACGCCGGCGATCCGCAGCGGCCAGCGCATCATCTTCCTGACGCTGGACGACGCGACCGGGCCCGTCGACGTCACCGTGTTCGAGAGCGTCCAGCCGAAGGTCGCCAAGACCGTGTTCCACTCGTTCGTCCTGGCGGTGGTGGGAACCGTTCGCCGGACGGGACGCAAGGGCGTCTCGGTGGTCGCCGAAGACGTGTGGGACCTGACCGCGCTCCTGCACGCGAGGCGGGAGGGCCGGCTGGAGGAGGCGCTCGCCCACGACGGCCCCGCGGCGGGCGCGAACATCCCCCGCAAGCTGTGGCACTCGAGCGGCGGCTCCGCGGGTCGATGACCCTGCTCCGCGTCGAACCCACGGGGGTACGCTCGGCGTCCATGGACCACGCGCGGTCGAGCGAGCCGATCCTTCACGTCGACCTCGACGCGTTCTACGCCTCGGTCGCGGTGCTGAAGGACCCCGGCCTGGCCGGCAAGCCGCTCGTGGTGGGCGGCGCCGGGGCGCGCGGCGTGGTGATGTCCGCGTCCTACGAGGCTAGGGCGTTCGGGATCCGCAACGCGATGCCGGCCGTGCGTGCACGCCGGCTGTGTCCGGAGGCGATCTTCGTCCCGCCGGACTTCGAGTCGTACAAGGCGCACTCCAACCGCTTCCGCGAGATCCTGCTCGCCGTCACCCCCCTGGTCGAGCCGATCTCGCTGGACGAGGCGTTCCTGGACGTCTCCGGCGCGCACCTGCTGTTCGGCGAGCCGGAGGAGATCGCGCGCAAGGTGCGACGCGACGTCCTGGACGACGTGGGTGTCCGGTGCTCGGTCGGCGTCGCGCCCACCAAGCTGGTTGCCAAGCTCGCCTCCCGAACGGCCAAGCCCGACGGCCTGGTGGTCGTGCGCGCCGGCGAGGTCGACGCGTTCCTGGAGCCGCTGCCGGTGCGGGCGCTCTGGGGGGTGGGGGAGAAGACGGCGGAGGTGCTCGGCCGTCTCGGGGTTCGGACGGTCGGGGATCTCGGGCGGACGCCGGCGGGGGTGCTCGGCAGGCTCATGGGAGACCAGCACGCGCGCGACCTGCGCGACCTGGCCCGGGGCCTGGACGACCGGCCCGTCGTGCCCTACGAGCCGCCGAAGTCCGTGAGCCACGAGGAGACGTTCGACCGCGACCTGGACGACCCGCGCGAGCTGTTGCGGGAGCTGCTGTCGCTGTCGCAACGGGTGGGCGCCCGGCTCCGCGAGGACGGCTTTCGGACGAGGACGGTCACGCTGAAGATCCGGCTCGCGAACTTCACGACCCTCACAAGGTCCCGAACGCTGCCGGCCCCGACCGATGTGGCCGCCGACCTGTACCAGGTCGTGGGGGAGCTGTTCGCGGCCCTGCCGGGCACCAGGCGGCGCGTCCGGCTGCTGGGGGTCGCGGCCACGGGCCTGGTCCAGGCCGGCGAGGAGCAGCTCGCCCTGCTGCGAGGCGAGCGCTGGGGCGACGTCGAGCGAGCCATGGACCGCATCGACCGCCGGTTCGGGCCCGGATCGGCCGTGCCCGCCGTCCTGCTGGATCGGGGGTGCGATCGCCGTTAGCCCAGACGGCCCCTTCCACTCGCAGGGGGCGTTCCTATAATCGTCACGACACACGAGCCCGGAGCCGTGGAGCCCATGCCACTGTCGCCCGACGAGCAGCGCATCCTCGACGAGATCGAGCAGCGGCTCGCCCAGGAGGACCCCCGCCTGGTCGAGGCCGTGAGCCGGACGTCGCTGTACACGCATCTCGCCCGGCGGATCAAGTGGTCGCTCCTGGCGTTCCTCGCAGGCTTCATCCTGCTGCTGGTCTTCCTGATGGTCGCCCCCGACATGCTGTGGGTGGCGGCCGTGGCCTTCGGCATCATGTTGGCGTCGGCGCTGTTGATCTACCGGTACCTCAAGCAGCTCACGTTGGATCAGATGCGCGCAATGCAGCAGCAGTCCGGTCGGTTCTCGCTCACCGGCTTGCTCGCCCGTTTGGCGGGACGGTTCCGAACCCCGCCGCCCTCATCCCCGGAATCCTGACGACCATTTCGTCGGCGGGAGGTTTCGTCATGAGAACTCGGGGAAACATCGACGCGTCTTCCCCGTTTGGCTTGCCACGACACGCGCGGCTGGAGTACAACAGGCGTCACCTTCCCCGGGGGCGTGACCGTCGAACCGACGTCGAGACCTTCCCCTCGACGAACCGACGGAACGCGTTGGTGTCGTTGAGGAAGACGTCGTCGGAGGGGCGCGCGTTCCTATGGAGGGATTCACCGCACATCAGGCGACGAAGTTCACCGGATGCTCGCCCCGCCAGCTCAGATACTGGGACCAGATCGGGCTGGTCAGACCCTCCGTCCAGGGAACCGGCGGACGACCCGGCGTCCCGCGCCTGTACTCGTTCCGTGACCTCGTGGCGCTGAGGGTCGTGAAGTCCCTGCTCGACAACGGGATGTCGCTCCAGCGTGTCCGGCGAGCGTGGGACTACCTCAACCGCAGGGCCGCCCTTGATCGGCAGCTGTCCGAGGTCAAGCTCATCACCGACGGGGTCAGCATCTTCAAGATCGCCCGCCGCAACGGGGAGATCATCGACGCCCTGCGGGAGGGCCAGCTGGCCTTCTTCGTGGCGATCGACGACATCGCGACGGGGGTGGAGAGCAAGGTCGGTCAGTTCCACGAGGACCGAGACCGTTTCGTCCGGGCCCTGCGCGAGGCGGCCGCCAAGGCGCAGACGGGCCGTTAGGCGCTCGAGCCTCCTTAGAGCCCCGGCCGGTACGTCCCCGTGATCCGCCGGAGCAGCCCCGCCTCCTTGCGAAGGTCGCGTATCGCCTTGCGCGCGTCCTCGGTCGATGCGTCGGCGTCTGAGCGACTCGGCGACTCGGGCGCGTACGCGGCCCGGACGGCCAGCGTCGTGAGCCGGCCGAGGTGGCCGTCGGAGAACGCGATCGAGGCCGCCAGCCGGGCCCGATGCTCCTCGATCGTCTCGCCCTCGCGGCGTCCCAGGCCGATGTCCGCGGCCTCGCCGTCGAACACCCGGTACGCCGCCAGCACGTGCTCGCGCGGCTCGCGGGACCGTCGCAGGATCCGGCGACGCATCACGGTCTTGACGATCGGCATGACGATCAGGAACAGGGCGAACGCGGCCAGCAGCCCGAGGGAGATCTTGCGGTACGGCACCGAGTAGCCCGTGCGGTCGGGCACCTCGACGGTCCCGATCGAAGGCGGCACCAAGCCGCCGCCGGGGACGTGTTCGGGACGGTTCTCGATCTGGCACAGGAGCTGCCGCTGCTGGGGAGTGACCCCGGCGGCGTCCTCACAGCCTTGGCCGCCGGGCCCGTTGGTGAGGTCGGGGTTCACGGTCTCCTCGCCGGGCCCGCCCCCACCGGGGTCCGTGGCCGAGCCGGGGTTCAGGTACGAGCCGGGGGAGGCGTTCGGGATCGAGCCGCGGCCGGGGGTCGGATCGAACGGGAGCCACCCGTAGGTCGGGAACAGGACCTCCACCCACGCGTGCGCGTCCTTGGTCGTGACCAGGAAGCTGCCGTTGTCCTGAAGTTCCCCGTCCTGGTAGCCAACAGAGATGCGCGCCGGGATGCCGAGCACGCGCAGCAGCGTCGCTTCCGCGACGGCGAACTGCTGGCAGAAGCCGATCTTCGTCTCGTGCAGGAACTGGTACAGGGCGTCCTCGCCCTCGAGGGGCTCGACTGTCTCGTCGTACAGGAACTGGCTATCGGGACCCTTCAGGTGGTCCTGGATGTCCATGACCTTCTGATAGTCGGACGTCGCGCCGGCCGTCCAGCTCTCCGCGATCTGGATGATCCTCGGGTCGAGGTCGTCGGGCACCTGGGTCCACGGCCCGTCGTTGGGGGCCGTGGCGAACTGCAACGGCGCGACCTCCTGCGCCGTCGGGACGACGATCTCCGACTGCACGGTGTACTCGGTCCCCGGCTCCAGGCCGCCGTCGACGAACGCCTGGCCGCGCACGCCGTCCCACATCAGGTCGCCGAAGTTGCCGTCCGTGATCGCGACCGGCGTCTGGGCCATCGGCAGCGCGCCCCGGCCGGGGACGTCGTTCAGGACCCGAACCGTTTGGGTCAGGCTCTCGGTCCCCGGCGGCGGCGTCTGATCCGGTTGAGGCAGCGTGTCCGGGATCGAGATCGGCATGCCCCCCGCGGATCCGTCCGGGTTCGTGCTCGTCCACGCCTCGCCGTCGAAGTGGTCGAGCGTGTACATACGCCAGTACTCGCCATGGTCGGCCTGCACCTCGAACAGGTCGCGGACCTCGCGGTCGCCCGACAGCTGGGCGTGGATCGACACGAACGGGTCGAGCGCGCCGTTGTCGGAGCTGCTCGACAGGTCGACGAGCGGGTCCGAGCGGAACCCCGGTAGCAGGCCCGGGACGAGGACCGCGACCGCGATCACCGCTAGAGCAACCGGGCGCGAACCTCGGACCGAGGTCTTCAAGCGACCGGACCTCGAGCTCCACACCGGCCCCCACTGCCGCACGCGCCGCAGACCGTCCGCGAACACGACCGCGATCGCCGCGGCGAGCAGCACGATCGCGTAGACGGGCCGAGCACCGTCCTCCAACACGGTGTCCGCGAACCCGACCAGCGCGATCGGCGGCAGGACCGCGAGCAGCGGGCTCCCCGCGCGGATCGCGAGCGCGTGGGAGGAGAACGACGCCGTCCACACCGCGGTCACCGCCGCCAGCATCAGCGGCGACAGGGGCGGCGTGGGGGCCACGCGCTCGCGCGCCTGTTGGCCGACGAACTCGAGCGAGCGGCCGAGCGCCCGGAGCGTTCGGATCGAGGGGATCCCGTACCAGGTCGTCTGCGGCAGCACGATCCAGGCGATCGCGAGCGCGAGCCCGAGCAGGCTCGCGAGCGTGGCGAGCAACAGCCCCCGGCGCTCGAACGCGACCGCGACCGCGACCGATGCGAGCGCCACCGCCACGAGCTCCAGCGTCGGGAGCCGGCCCTCGAACACGCGCCCGAACGCGAGCGCGGTGGCCACCGACAGGCCCGCGACGGCCGCGAGGCCTAGGAGCCGCTGGTGACCAGGGGTTGGGTCCGCTCGACGTGCCATACGTCTCGCAATCTCCTGGAGGGCGGGAGAACCACGACCTCCCAACCCGTCCGCGACAAAGACATCCGGGCCTGCGACGCGCGGCCCTCGACCTGGGCGCGCCGATCGGGGGGCAACGAGTCGGGGTCGATCGGGTAGACGAACACGGCGACCTTGGGGCCGAACATCGCCCCGACGCGCAGCCAGGACGGCAGCTCGGTCGGCGCCGGCGGCGCCCCGGCCACCACGAGCGTCGTGTCGCCGGCCGCGACCATGCGCAGGCGCGTCAGGCCGGTCGACAACGCCCGGGAACTGTGGTGGCTCATGCCCGCGAGCGCGTCCAGCAGGGTCTCCTCGCTCACGCGCTGCGGCGGCATCTGCGTGGTGCCGAGCTTGACCGAGAAGCCGTAGCGCATCAAAAGGATGCCGAGCGACGCGCCACACGAGATGACCTTCTCGAAGCTCGGGGTGTGGGTCTGGCCCACCGCCGAATCCCGCGTGTCTATGAAAAGGACGGCGGTCGAACGCCGGGTCGACTCGTCCTGGCGGATCATCAGCTCGCCGCTGCGGGCCACGCTCGGCCAGTGGATCCGCCGCAGGTCGTCGCCCTCGACGTAGGGACGCATCGTGTAGAACTCGTCGCCGGTCCGGAACAGGTGCTTGGCCAGCGCGAGCCCGCTGGTCATCCCGAAAGGCGAGTCGGGTCCGCTCCCCAGCAGCTCCACCTCCGGCGCCACGACCAGCTCGTCGCGCTCGTCGAACTCAACGCGGACCTTGGTCAGCGCGAACGGATCCGAAAGGTCGGCCGTGAGCGGGCCGAGCACATAACGGCCCCGCTGATGCGGCGCGATCGAGTAGCGCACGCGCTGGCGCCCGCGCGCCGGGAGCGAGGCCACGACCAAACGGGCCGAGCGCCCGAGCTGCGGCGGCAGCCGGTCCTCGATCAGGAGGAACGGGGTCTGTGCCGGGGACTGGTTGTCGACCTCGAGCTCGACGTACACGCGCTGGCCCGGCTGCACCCGCGTGTCGGAAAGGTGCCGTCGGATCCGAACGCGCTGGCGGCTCCACCGGGCGAACAGCGCCGCCGCGAACGGCAGCAACACGAGTCCGACCGCCACCATGTGCAGCGTGGGGGAGCCGAGCATGCGGGCGCCCACCCACATCAGGATCCCGGACGCGAAGACGAGGACGCCGCGGCCCGAGGGCATGTCAGGCGGTTCCGGTTACGGGAACGGCCACCTCGGCCGCCAGATCCTCCAGCACGGACTGCGAGCCCCGGCCGCCCATGACCGCGTCGGCGGTCACGATCACGCGGTGCGCGAGCACCGGCGCCACGAGCGCCTTGACGTCGTCGGGGATTACGTAGTCGCGTTCGTCGGCGGCGGCGATCGCCCGGGCGGCGCGCAGCAGCATGATCGAGGCGCGCGGGCTGGCTCCGAGGTACACGTCGGGGTGGCGCCGCGTGCCCTCGACGAGGTCGACGATGTATCGACGGACGGGGGGCGAGACGTGTACCTGTCGGGCCTGCTCGATCATGTCGCGCACCGACATCGCGTCCGCCACGGGGCCGATGTCCGGCAGCGTCGAACGCACGCCGTGCGTCGCGAGGATCTCGGCCTCGACGTCGCCCGAGGGGTAACCGATGCCGATCCGCATCATGAAGCGGTCCAGCTGCGCCTCGGGCAACGGGTACGTGCCCTCGTGCTCGATCGGGTTCTGCGTGGCGATCACCATGAACGGCGTGCCGAGCTGATAGGTCTCGGTGTCGATCGTGATCTGGCGCTCCTCCATGCACTCGAGCAGCGCCGACTGGGTCTTGGGGCTCGCGCGGTTGATCTCGTCGCCCAGCACGATGTTGGCGAAGATCGCGCCCGGCTTGAACTCGAAGTCGCCGCGCTCCTGGTTGAAGACGTTCACCCCCGTCACGTCGGTGGGCAGCAGATCCGGCGTGAACTGGATCCGGCGGAACGAGCAGTCGATCGAGCGTGCGATGGCCTTGGCCAGCATCGTCTTGCCGACGCCCGGCACGTCCTCGATCAGGATGTGGCCCTCGGCCACGAGCGCGGCGAGCGCGAGTCGGATCTCGGGCTGCTTGCCCTGGATGACCCGCTCGACGTTCTGCTCGATCGCGCGGAAGGCCTCGGCGAACCGCTGCCAGTCTAGGGTTGGCTGTTCCTTGGCCTCCACGTCCGCCTCCCGGGATCGGCGCCGAATCATCTTACTGAGGAGTACCGCGTAGGGCGGCCGGCAGTTCCTGCGGCATCCTGCCTGAAGCTCGCGCCTCGCGCTCAGTACCGGGACTGAGGAGGATCCGGACATAAGGAAGCGGCGGTGGCTGCGCCCCTGCCGGACGCCCCGCGCGGCCCCTTGTTCGCTCGGTTCAGGCGTCCTTCGAACGCGGCCTTTCCGCCGCCTCCGCGCGGATTACAACCCTGGGATTCCGGCGTTGCAAGCATCCGGCGCCCGGTTCTGTGCTTGGTGGCCCGTATACTCGCGCCGTGGGCCGAGCGCTCGTGCTCAACGCGTCGCACCAGCCGCTCGCGGTGGTGGCCGCGAGGCGGGCGGTGATCCTGGTGCTCAAGGAGAAGGCCGAGGTCCTGGTGTCCAACGGACAGGTCTTCCGCTCCGAGCATCTGTACATAGACGCGCCCTCGGTGCTGCGACTGCGGACGTTCGTGAAGATCCCGTACCGCTCGCACGCGCCGCTCACGCGCCGGGCCGTCTTCGCCAGGGACGGGTGGAGGTGCCAGTACTGCGGCGCCGCGGCCGAGAACCTCGATCACGTCGTCCCGCGCTCGCGCGGCGGATCCCACACGTGGGACAACGTCGTGGCGGCCTGCCGGCGCTGCAACTCACGCAAGGAGAACCGGCTGATCGAGGACGTTGGCCTGCGTCTCGCCCGCCGCCCCGTCGCCCCCAGGGACGGGTTCAAGCTCTCGATCGGGCGCCTGGAGCCCGAGTGGGAGCCGTTCCTCTGACCTTCTAGGTCGCCCCATTCCCGGCGGATCCCAGCACGACCCACCGTGGCCATTTTCGTCCCGGAGCCTTGACCAGGTGGAGTGACAGTGGGATAAAAGTGGCAGCAAGTGGAGGAGACGGGGAGGACGTGTGGCCGAACTGCTCGGCACGCACAGCTATCAGCTCGACCCGAAGGGGCGGATCAGTCTGCCCGGCCGGTTCCGCGAGGCCTTCGCCGACGGGGCCGTCCTGACGCTGGGCCAAGACGGCTGCCTCTTCTGCTTCCCCAGGGCCGAGTGGACCGCTCGCGCTGCCGAGGTCCGCGACCTTCCCCTCTCCGACACGGAAGGCCGGGCCTACGCGCGGATGTTCTTCGGCAAGGCCGAGTCCGTGACGCTCGACGGACAGGGCCGGCTGCTGGTCCCGCAGCGTCTGCGCAACGAGGCCGGCATCGGCAAGGAGGCGATCGTCCTGGGCGTCTCCGACCGGATGGAGATCTGGGACCGGCCGGCGCATGAGCGCTACGAGGTCGCCCACGCGGGCGCCTACCAGGCGGGGACGCTCGCGCCCGGGGGACGCCCGTGAATCCTCGGGACGCATCGATCGGGGGAGGGACCGTGAGGAACCAGACGCTGCGAGGTGAGGTTCGGCAGAGCCTGTCGCTGATCCTGATGACGGCCATCACGGCCGCCGGGGTCCTGGGGCTCGGGCTGCTCGGCGCGCACCTGCTGGGATGAGGGACCGGACGTGGGGGAGGAGCCCGGCCACGAGCCGGTCATGGTCGAGGAGGTCCTGCGGTTCCTGGGCGGTGCCGCGACCGTGATCGACGCGACGCTCGGCGCGGGCGGGCACGCCGAGGCGATGCTCGCGTCCGGCGTCGAGCGCGTGATCGGCCTGGATCGCGATCCCGAAGCGATCGAGCTCGCGACCCGACGCCTGGCCGGATTCGGCGAGCGCTTCACCGCCGTGCGGACCCGGTTCTCAAAGCTGCCCGCGGAGAACCGGGTCGACGGCATCCTGTACGACCTCGGCGTCAGCTCGATGCAGCTGGACCGTCCCGAGCGCGGCTTCTCCTACCGCACATCGGGCCCGCTGGACATGCGCATGGGGCCGGACGGCGAGCGCGCGATGGACCTGGTCAACGGAGCCTCGGAGGAGGAGCTCGCGCGGATCGTGTTCGAGTACGGCGAGGAGCGTCGCTCCCGCCGGGTCGCCGCGGCCATCGTCCGCGCGCGTTCGCGCGCGCCGATCCGCACGACCGACGAGCTCGCCCGCGTGGTCGCGAGCGCCTTGGGTGCGCGCCGGGGCGGCCTCCACCCCGCGCGCCGAACGTTCCAGGCGCTCCGCATCGCGGTCAACCGGGAGCTGGAGGACCTGTCCGCCTCCCTTCCCCGGGCGGTGGAGGCCCTCGCTTCCGGTGGCCGCGTGGTCGCGATCTCCTACCACTCGCTCGAGGACCGGATCGTCAAGCGCTTCCTGAACGAGCGCGAGGACCTCCAGATCCTGACCAAAAAGCCGCTCCGCCCGTCCTCGGCGGAGGCCGCGCGGAACCCCCGCGCGCACAGCGCGAAGCTGCGGGCGGCCGAACGGAGGGCCGCATGAGCCTTCCGGCACGCCGCCTCGAGCGCGCCCCGAACGCCCCCCGTCGCCGACCCGGGCCGGCCTCGAAGCCGCGGACGCCGGCCCGCCCGACGCGCCGGCGACCGGCACGCGCGCGTCGCGGGGCCATCGGCTTCGTCGTGCTTTCCTCCGCGGTGCTGGGATCGATGGTGTTCGGCATCGTGGTCGTCAATGTCCTGCTCGCCCAGACGTCGTTCCGCATCACGTCGGCGGAGCAACGCCTCGAGGAGCTCTCGCAGGAGCACCTCGAGCTGGTGAGCGAGCAGGCCTCCCTGTCCGCTCCCGGTCGGATCGCAGCCTGGGCCAGCCGGCACGGCATGCGTCTCCCCGACGACATCCGAATCCTCCACGCGTCCGGCGGGCGTACGGCGGATCCGGCCGGGACGGACCCCTCCTCCGGGCACGGGACGAACGCAGGGTCGTCACCGTGAGCCGGCCCCCCGCCAAGCGGCTGCTCGCGCTGTTCGTCGTGATGGCGTTCGCGTTCGCGGCGATCTCGGTGCGGCTCGTCGTGCTGCAGGTCGGCCAGGCGCGTGAGCTCCAGGACCGCGCGCTCGATCAGCGGGTGCGGACCACAGAGCTGCCGGCCCAGCGCGGACAGATCCTGGACCGCGACGGCGCGCGTCTTGCGCTGTCCACGCCGGCGGCAGACGTGTACGCCGATCCGCGGCTCGTCCTGGACCCGTGGACGGCGGCGACCAAGCTGGCGCCGCTGCTTCACGTGGACGCGGCCTCGCTGGCCGGCTCGATGTCGGGGGACGGGTCCTTCGTCTACCTCGCTCGTCAGGTGAACCGCACCGTCGCCGATCGCATCGGCGCGCTCGCGCTCCCCGGCGTCGGGCTGCTGGACACGTCGAAGCGCTCGTACCCTGCCGGAACGGTGGCCTCGCAGGTGCTGGGGTTCGTCGGGACCGACGGCGTCGGGCTCACCGGCCTCGAGCTCGGCTACCAGGACGTTCTGGCCGGAAGGTCGGGGGAGCGGACCCATGAGCTCGGCCTGTCCGGCCAGGCGATCGTGGGTGGGATCGACGTCGAGCGCCTCCCGGTCGCCGGCTCGTCGCTCGTGACGACGATCGATCGCGACCTGCAGTTCCAGGTGCAGCAGGCGCTCGAGGACGCGGTGGGGGGCCAGCACGCGCGGGGCGGCACGGTGATCGTGATGGACCCGCGCACAGGCCAGGTCTTGTCCATGGCGAGCTATCCCTGGTTCGACCCGAACGCGTTCGGCGACTCGCCGAGCGGCACGTACCGCAACCGCGCCGTCACCGACGCATTCGAACCCGGCTCGACGAACAAGGTGATCACGGCGGCCGCCGCGATCCAGGAGCGCGCGATCCCGCTCGGTTTGCAGCTCGACGTGCCATGGACGATGCCGGTGGGCGACTACGTGATCCACGACTCGCATCGGCACGACGTCATGCGCATGACGCTCGGGGACATCATCGCCGAGTCCAGCAACACCGGCGTGGTCAAGGTGGCCGACCGGCTGGGTTCGGCCTCGCTGGCAACGTACCTCGCGAGGTTCGGGCTCGGCCACGCGACCGGTATCGGCTTCCCGGGCGAGTCCAACGGCATCATGCTCCCGCTCGACCAATGGAATGACACGAGCCTCGCGACGATCGCCTACGGGCAGGGGATCGCCGCCACCCCGCTGCAGATGGCCTCGGTGTACGCGACGATCGCCAACGATGGCCGATGGGTGCAGCCGTCCCTCGTCCGCGGGACGATCGACCCGCACGGCGACTTCGTCCCGGCCTCGCGCTCACGGACGCGACGGGTCGTGTCCGCCGCGACGGCGCGCATGGTCACCCGGATGCTGTCGTATGCGGTCGAGTTCGGGACGGGCACCAACGCGCAGATCCCCGGGTACCAGGTGGCCGGCAAGACCGGCACCGCGCGGATCCCGTCCCCCGACGGGTCGGGGTATCTCGTGGGCCGGTACATCGCCTCGTTCATCGGCTATCTCCCGGCCGGCGACCCGAAGGTCGTCGTCGTCGCGATCCTCGACCGGCCCAGGGCCGACTACGGTGGTCTGGCCGCCGCGCCGCTGTTCCGTCGCGTCGCCCTCGCCGCCATCACCCGGCTCGGCATCGCCCCCGCCGAGCGTGTGTCGCTCCCGCCGCACGCCCTGCCGGTCGGATGAGCGTTCGCACGCGCGGGAGGGCCGGGGACCAGACGATAGGCTCATGGACCGTGGCCCCGAACACCGTCCGCGTGCTCGGCGACATCCTGTCGGACCTTCCGAACGTCCAGATAACGGGAAACGCCGACGCCTCCGTCTCGGGCGTGTGCTATCGGTCGGGCGACGCGAGACCCGGCGCGTTGTTCTTCTGCGTCCCGGGCTCCGCGACCGACGGGCACGCGTTCGCCGCCGACGCCATCGAACGCGGCGCGGTCGCCCTCGTCGTGGACCGATGGCTCGAGGCGGAAGCGGCGCAGGTCCTGGTGCCGAACGTGCGCGAGGCGATGGCACCGATCTCGGCCGCGTTCTACGGGCGGCCGGCGGACCGGATGACCGTCGCGGGCGTCACCGGCACCAACGGCAAGACCACCACGACCTATCTGTTGGAGGCGATCTTCCGTGCCGACGGCCGGAGGCCCGGCGTCATCGGGACGACCGGGGTTCGGATCGACGGGCGGCCCGAGCCGTTCCCGCGGACCACGCCCGAGGCGCCCGATCTGCACCGGCTGTTTGCGGAGATGGCGCGCCACGGCGTCGATGCCGTGGCGATGGAGGTGTCCTCGCACGGACTCGATCAGCATCGCGTGGACGGCGTCCGGTACGCCGCGGCCGTGTTCACCAACCTGTCGCAGGACCACCTCGACTACCACCGCTCCATGGAGGAGTACTTCCTGGCGAAGGCGCGGCTGTTCACGCCGGCGATGAGCGACCGCGCGGTCGTGAACCTGGACAGCGACGAGGGGCGTCGCCTCGCCGTCACCGGACTGCCGACGATCACCTACGGCGTCGCGGCCGACGCCGAGGTCCGCGCCACCGACGTCGAGGCCACGACCGACGGGATTTCGTTCCGCGTCGACGGTCTGTCGATCCGGTCCGCGCTCCGGGGATCGTTCAACGTGGAGAACTGCCTGGCCGCGTTCGCCACCGCGCGCGCGCTCGGGATCGACGATCGGGTCGCGGCCGATGCGATCTCGGACGTGCGTGGCGTCCCGGGACGGGTCGAGACCGTGGAGTCGGGGCAGCCGTTCCTCGTCCTGGTGGACTACGCGCACACGCCGGACAGCGTCGAGAACGTGTTGCGCGCGGCTCGACCGCTCGCGAAGGGCCGGCTGATCGTCGTGTTCGGCTGCGGTGGCGACCGGGATCGAGCCAAGCGACCGCGGATGGGGTTCGCCGCAACCTCGAACGCCGACCTATCGATCGTCACCAGCGACAACCCGCGCAGCGAGGACCCGCTCGCGATCATCGCCGAGGTCACACCCGGGGCCGAGGAGGGCGGCGGGCGCTTCGTCGTGGAACCTGATCGCCGCGCCGCGATCCGCCTCGCGATGATCCAGGCGGCACCCGGCGACGTGGTCGTGATCGCCGGCAAGGGACACGAGACGTATCAGGAGCTCGCCGACCGCACGATCCCGTTCGACGACCGGACCGTCGCGGCGGAGGAGCTTCGATCGATCATGGCGACGTCGTGATCGCGCGTCGGCTCTCCCAGGTCGCCGCGGCGGTGGGCGGCACGCTCCGCGGTCCCGACGGCGTCGCGACCGCCGTGTCGACGGACTCGCGCTCGGTCGCGGCCGGCACCGTGTTCGTCGCGATCGCCGGCGACCGGCTCGACGGCCACGACTTCGTCGCCGACGCGCTCGCGCGCGGCGCGATCGCCGCGGTGGTGCATCGTCCCGGGGTGGACGGCCCGGCCATCGAGGTGGCCGACACGGGACGAGCGCTCCTGGACCTCGCGGCCGACGAACGCGAACGCATGACCGGCGCGCGCGTGGTGGGCATCACGGGTTCGAACGGCAAGACCTCTGCCAAGGACCTCGCGGCGGCGGTCCTGTCCGCGCGGTACCGGACCCACGCGAGCCCGGCGTCCTTCAACAACGAGGTCGGGCTCCCGATGACGCTGCTCGGGGCGGATCCCACGACCGAGATGGTGGTCGCGGAGATGGGCGCGCGGCGCACGGGCGACGTCCAGCTCCTGTGCGACGTGGGCCGCCCGGACGCCGTCGTCGTGACGAACGTGGGCCTCGCGCACATCGGGATCTTCGGATCGTGGGAGTCGATCGTGCGAGCAGGCGCGGAGCCGGTACGGTGGCTCGGCCCCGAGGGGACCGCGATCCTGAACGCGGACGATCCCGTCGTGCGCGGATACGCCGGAGCGTGCCACGGCAGGGTGCTGACCTTCGGGACCTCCGCCGTCGCCGACGTGCGGGCCGAGGAGATCGGCGTCGCGGACGACGGGCGTGCGAGCTTCGTCCTGTCGGCCGGCGACGACCGCGAGACCGTCGAGCTCGTCGTACCGGGCGAGCACATGGTCTCGAACGCCCTCGCGGCCGCCGCGGTCGGGCGGTGGGCCGGCCTCACCGTGGCCGAGTGCGCCGCCGCGTTGAAGGGCGCCGCGATCTCGCGCTGGCGCATGGAGACCTCCACGACCGACGAAGGCGTCGTCGTGGTCAACGACGCGTACAACGCCAACCCGGAGTCGATGGCCGCCGCGCTCAAGGCCGCGCGGCGGATGGCGGCCGGTGGGCGCCTCGCGGCCGTGCTCGGGCACATGGCCGAGCTCGGACAGGCCTCCTTCGAGGAGCACGAGAAGCTGGGCGAGCTCGTGGTGCGGATCGGCGTCGAGCGATTGGTGACGGTGGGTGAGCAGGCCCGGGCGATCGCCCGCGCGGCGATCCGGGAAGGCCAGCTGCCCGAGAAGGTCGCGTCCTTCGACGAGCCGGCCGAGGCCGCGGACGACGTTCGCGCGTGGGCTCGGCGCGGGGACGTGGTCCTGTTGAAGGGCTCGCGTGTGGCGGCACTGGAGCGGGTGGCGGAGGCGCTTGGATGAACGGGTGCGAGGGGAACGCGTGCGCCAGATCCTGATCGCCGCCGCCGTCGGGCTGTCGTTCACGTTGCTCGGCACGCCCATCGCGATCCGCCTGTTTCGCGTCTGGGGCTGGGGCCAGCGCATCCGGGAGGACGGTCCGCACACGCACCTGGAGAAGCTGGGCACGCCCACGATGGGCGGCACCGTGATCGTGGGCGGGATCGTGGCCGGCTACGTCGCGACGCGGATCGTGTTCACGACGGTGACCGCGGCCGGCCTCTCGGTCCTGCTCGCGGCCGTGCTGATGGGCGTGCTGGGCTTCCTCGACGACTACATCAAGGTGCGCCGCCGCCGCTCGCTCGGCCTGTCGAAGACGGCGAAGATCGTCGGGCAGGCGGTCGTCGCGCTGCTCTTCGGGATGGTCGCGGTGCAGGCGGCCGGGGTGCCGACCGAGCTCACGTTCATCCGCGCCACGGGCCTGGAGCTCGGGGCGCTCTTCTACCTGTGGCTGTTCCTGATCCTCGCGGCGTCCTCGAACGCCGTGAACCTAACCGACGGGCTGGACGGGTTGGCGTCGGGCTCGTCGATCCTGGTGCTGTCCGCGTACGTTTTCATCGCGTTCTGGCAGTTCCGTCACACGTGCGAGGCCGTCCCGAGCGTTGCGTGCTATCCGATCGACGTCAACGCGGCACTTGATCTCGCGATCGTCGCGGGGGCCGCGGCCGGCGCGACGGCGGGCTTCCTGTGGTGGAACGCGGCGCCGGCCCGGATCTTCATGGGCGACACAGGATCGCTCGCCCTCGGGGGGCTGATGGGCGCGCTCGCGATCGTGACGAACACGCAGCTGCTGCTGGTGGTCCTGGGTGGGCTGTTCGTGATCGAGACCGCGTCGGTCATCGCACAGGTGATCGCGTTCCGCGGGTTCAAGCGTCGGATCTTCCGGATGTCGCCGATCCACCACCACTTCGAGCTCGCGGGCTGGCCGGAGACCACCGTGATCGTCCGCTTCTGGATCGTGACCGGGCTGTGCGTCGCGGTCGGGCTCGGGCTGTTCTATACCGACTTCGTGAGCCGCGGCGGATTGGGGCTCGAGTGAGGGGCGCGTTCGAGGGCGAACACGCGGTCGTGATCGGCGCCGGGATCGCCGGCTCGGCCGCGGCGCGCGTGCTGGCTGCCGAGGGTGCCACGGTGCGGGTGAGCGAGGCGGGGAGCGCCGGCCGGGCGGCCGAGGATCTCGGCGCGTTGGGCGTCGAGGTGCTCGACGGCGGCCACGTCCCCGAACACCTCGACGGCGCGACGCTCGTCGTGCCGAGCCCGGGCGTGCCGCCCCACGCCGAGATCCTGCGGTGGACGCGCGAGCGCGCGCTCCCGGTGCTCGGCGAGATGGAGCTCGGCGCGCGCATCGCGACGGCTCCGTACCTCGCCGTCACGGGCACCAACGGGAAGACCACGACGACGCAGATGCTGACGGCCTGCGTGCAGGCGAGCGGCCTGGACGCCGTAGCCTGCGGCAACATCGGCCGGCCGTTTCCCGCCGCGGCGCGTGAGCCGCACGACGTCATGGTCGTGGAGGTGTCCTCCTTCCAGCTCGAGACCCAGACCTCGTTCCACCCGCGCGTTTCCGCGCTACTGAATCTCGCGCACGATCACCTCGACTGGCACGGCACGTTCGAGGCCTATGCCGCGGCCAAGGGGCGGGTCTTCGCGAACCAGGGGCCCGGCGACGTGCACGTCGGCAATCGCGACGACGAGGGCGCGGCCGGCCTGTCGCGTTCGGCGCGCTGCGAGGTGCGCTGGTTCACGACGGGCGAGCCGTCGGGCGAGGAGGCGGGGTTCCGTGGCGACCGGTTGATCGCCGGCTGGAGCGGAGCCGACCTGGGGTCGGTGTCCCCGGACACGCCCGCGATGCGCGCCGACGCGGCGGCGAGCGCGGCTGTCGCCCACGCGTTCGGCGTGGCCGACGACGCCATCGCGCGAGGCCTGGACCGGTTCGCTCCGGCGGCGCACCGCGGCGAGCTCGTCGCGGTGGTCGAGGGCGTGCGCTTCGTGGACAACTCCAAGGCGACGAACCCGCACGCGGCCGTCGCGGCGATCGGCGACGCCGAGGGTGTCGTGCTGATCGCCGGGGGGGACGCCAAGGGCGTCGACCTGGCTCCGCTGGCGGCGATCGCCGACCGGCTCACAGGCGTCGTGGCGATCGGCGCCGCGAGGAACCAGATCCGGTCCGTGTTCGAGGGGCGCGTCGCGGTTCGCAACGCGGGATCGATCGAGGACGCTGCGCGGATCGCGTTCGAGATGGCCCCCACGGGCGGGACCGTGCTGCTCGCCCCCGCGTGCGCGAGCTGGGACATGTTCCGCGACTACGCGGAGCGGGGCGACCGGTTCGCCGCGGCCGCCCGAGCGCTCGAGAGGGAGGCCGCCCCGACGTGAGTTCGGTCGACGCCGCTTCCCCGCGGCCGCGAATCCTGCGGCTGGTCCGGCCCGACGAGCGCCGCGCCGTCCCGCGGGCGCGGGCGGACGTCCGAACGCGCCGGACGATCGCGCTGCTGCTCGGCTCCACCGCGTTCCTGGTCGGAACCGGGGTCGTGATGGTGCTGTCGGCGAGCTCGGTGTCCGCGTTTGCCGAGTACGGCGACAGCTTCGTGTTCGTGCAGCGCCAGGCCGCGTACGCGGTCGTCGGGGTCCTCGCGTGCTTCCTGACCTCGCGGATGCGCTACGACGCGTGGAGGCGCCTCGCGGCTCCGTTCCTGGTCGTGACGTTCGCGATGCTCGTGCTGGTGCTGGTCCCGGCCCACGGCATCGAGGCGTACGGGTCGTCGCGCTGGTTCCGGTTCGGGCCCGTGACGGTGCAACCCTCCGAGCTCGCCAAGCTCGCGCTGATCGTGTTCGCCGCGGCCACGCTGGCGCGGAAGTGGAAGAGGCTGGACGACGTACGCGAGCTCGCCCTCCCGCTGCTCCCGGTGTCGGTGGTCCTGTGCGGCCTCGTGATGATGCAGCCGGACCTTGGGACGACCGTGATCCTGGCGACGACGATGCTCTTCCTCGCCTTCGCCGCCGGCGTTCGGTTGCGGTACCTCACCCTCGCCGGGGTCGTGGGCGCGGTCGTCGGCGCCGGGCTCATCATGAGCGCGGATTACCGGCGCGTGCGATTCCTCGCGTTCCTGCATCCGTGGGACGACGCGAAGAACGGCGGGTACCAGCTGGTCCAGTCGCTGATCGCGCTCGGCTCCGGCGGATGGACGGGCGTGGGTCTGGGGGCGTCGCGCCAGAAGTGGCTGTACGTGCCGAACGCCCACACGGACTTCATCTTCTCGATCCTGGGCGAGGAACTCGGCTTGATCGGGGAGGTCGTGGTGCTGCTGGCGTTCGGCGGGCTGATCTTCGCCGGGATCCGGATCGCGACCAGGACCACCGACGTGTTCGGCCGCCTGCTCGCCGCCGGCATCGTGTCGTGGTTCGGCCTGCAGACGCTGATCAACCTCGGCGCGGTCACCGGCCTGCTGCCGGTCACCGGCGTCCCGCTGCCGTTCCTGTCCTACGGCGGATCGTCGCTGGTCGTGTCGCTCGCCGCCGTCGGGGTGCTGGTGAGCATCGCCCGCGCGCCCGCGCGCGGACCCGCCACCCCGGGGAAAACCCTCGGCGCCGGCTCGCCCCGAACGCCACGAGGCGCGTCCCGATGAACGTCCTGATCGCCGCCGGTGGGACGGCCGGCCACGTGTCTCCGGCGCTCGCGCTCGCCGGTGAGCTTGCGTCGCGCGGCCACGACGTGCGCTTCGCCGGCGCGGCCGCCGGGCAGGAGTCTCGTCTCGTGCCCGCGGCCGGGTTCCCGTTCGTGGGCGTCGAGGCGACTCCGTTCGAGCGCAAGGTCTCGCTGCGCGCCCTCAAGGCGCCGCTCGTCTCGGTCCGATCGGTCAAGGTAGCGCGCCCGCTGGTCGAGTCGGCCGATGTCGTCGTCGGCATGGGAGGGTACGCGAGCGTGCCTGTGGCGCTCGCCGCGCTTCGCTCGCGACGACCGCTGGTGCTGCACGAGCAGAACGCGGTCCCCGGCCTCGCGAACCGGGTCTTCGCCCGGGCCGCCCGAGCGGTCGCGTTGTCGTTCGCCGAGTCGCGGCCTGCGTTCCCGCGCCGGGCGCGCACGCTCATGACCGGCAATCCGGTGCGCCCGCAGATCGCGGCCGTCCCCGCCGAGCGCGACCGCCTGAAGAAGGAGGCGTTCGAGGAGCTCGATCTGGACGCCGATCTGCGCACCGTCGCCGTGTTCGGTGGGAGCCAGGGAGCCCTGCATGTCAACCGGGCCGTCGTGGCCGCGCTCCCGACGATCGAGACACCCGACGTACAGGTTCTGTTGCAGACGGGACCGGCCCACGCCGAGGCGATCCGCTCATCGCTCCCGAGGAACACAGGTCCGCGAGCTCGCGTCGTCGGGTTCCTGGAACGCATGGAGCTCGCGTACGCGGTCGCCGACCTTGTGATCGCCCGTGCCGGCGCGACGACGATCGCGGAGATCGCCGTCTGCGGTCTTCCGTCGGTGCTGATCCCGTACCCGTACGCGACCGGACGTCACCAGGAGGCGAACGCGCGGGCGCTGGAGCGGGCGGGCGCGTCCACGATGGTGCTCGACGACGAGCTGGACGGCGGCGTGCTTGGCGAACGGATCGCGTGGTTGCTCGGCGACGACGAACGCCGGGGTTCGATGGGCGAACGCGCGACCGCCTGGTCCAGGCCGAACGCCGCCGCCGCGCTCGCCGACGCCGTCATCGGGGCCGGTGAGCCGGGGTGAGCACGTACGTCCCGCCGCCGAACTCCATCCCCAAGCTCCAGGTTCCCGAGCTCGACGGCATCCGACGTCTCCACATGATCGGCATCGGCGGCGCGGGCATGCGCAACCTCGCGCGACTGTTCCTGGCGCGCGGCGTCGAGGTCTCGGGCTCGGACCTGAAGGACTCGCACGGCGTCCAGGAGCTCCGGGGTCTCGGGGCGGCCGTCGCGGTCGGCCACACCGAGGACAACCTGGGCGACCCCGACGCCGTCGTGGTCTCGAGCGCGATCCGCGAGCACAACCCCGAGCTCGCCGAGGCCCGCCGGCGCGGCATCCCGGTGTGGGCTCGCGCGCAGGCGCTGGCCGCGGCCGCGGCCGGGCGTCGGCAGATCGCCGTCTCGGGCACGCACGGCAAGACGACCACGACCGCGATGATCGCCCACGTCCTCGAGCGCGCCCGCCTGGATCCGACCTACGTGATCGGCGGCGACACCAATGAGTCGGGGAGCGGCGCGCACGCAGGGAAGGGGGACCTGTTCGTCACCGAGGCCGACGAGAGCGATGGCTCGTTCCTGCTCGGCCGCCCCGCACTCGGCGTGGTGACCAATGTCGAGGTCGACCACGTGGACTTCTACGCGGGCGGGCTGGAGGAGATCGAGCGGGCGTTCTCGGCGTTCGCCGAGCGCTGCGAGCGAGTCGTCGTGTGCGCCGACGACCCGGTCGCCTTGCGAGCGGTCTCGGCGTCCGGCCGCCCGAACGTGGCCTACGGCTCGGCACCGAAGGCCGACCTGCGTATCGAGATCACCTCGGCCGGTCCCGGCCGGGCGCGGGCCACGCTGTTCGACGGGGAGTCCCGTTACAACTTGTCGCTGCCCGTCGAGGGTGCGCACAACCTTTCGAACGCGGCCGCCGCGGTCGCCGTGGCCCGAGAGGTCGGGGTGGAGCCGACGGTCGCCGTCGAGGCCCTCGCGTCGTTCAACGGCGTCCATCGCCGGTTCGAACGCCGGGGCACGGTCCGGGGCGCCGAGTTCTTCGACGACTACGGGCACGTCCCCACCGAGCTGTCGGTGACGGTGGACGTAGCCCGCAGGCGCGCACCCGGCCGCCTCGTCGCGGTGTTCCAGCCGCATCGCTACTCACGGACGCAGGCGCTCTGGCGCGAGCTTGGCGAGGGCCTTATCGGCGCGGACGTGATCGTGGTGACCGACATCTACGGCGCCGAACAGGACCCGATCCCGGGCGTGACCGGCAAGCTCGTGGTCGAGGGCATCGCGCGAGCCGGCCGCCGCCGGCGCGTCGTGTACCTGCCGCACCGCCACGACGTCGTCGAGTTCCTCGCTCGCGAGGTACGGGAGGGCGACCTGGTGATCACGATGGGATGCGGCGACGTGTGGATGCTCGGCGACGCAGCGCTCGAACGCATGCGGGAGGCCTCGTGACCGAACGCGCGGAGGCGATCGCGCGCGCCGAGTCCATCCTGCGCACCGCGTGCGGCGAGCGACTCCGGACGAGGTTCCCGCTCTCGCCGCTCACGACGTTCCGGATCGGCGGGCCCGCGGCGCTGTTCCTTGAGCCCGAGTCCGAGGCTGACATCCTGGCCGTCTCCGAGGCCGTGCGGGAGTCGGGGGTGCCGGTGGCGATCCTCGGCAAGGGATCCAACGTCCTGGTCGCCGACGCCGGGTTCGATGGCCTCGTGCTTCGCCTCGGCCGCTCATACCGATGGTCCGCGCGGGACGGCGACCGCCTGACGGCGGGCGGGTCGATGCCGCTGCCGGCGCTGGCGGGCGTGGCGCTTGCGCACGAGCTGACCGGGCTCGAGTTCGGGGTCGCCATCCCGGCATCCATGGGGGGCGCGGTCACGATGAATGCCGGCGCGCACGGAGGAGAGCTCGCCGACGTGCTCGAGAGCGTAGACGCGTTCGGGCTGTCGGAAGGGACCGCGCGGCGGGTGCCGGCCCCCGAAGCCGGGTTCTCCTACCGTCGGTCCGCGTTCGCGCGGAACACGGTCGTGGTGGGCGCCACCGTGCGGCTGTCCCCGGGTGAGCCCTCCGAGATCCGCGCTCGCATGGACGAGGCCCGCGAATGGCGGCGTCGCACGCAGCCGCTCGCCGAACCGAACTGCGGGAGCGTGTTCACCAACCCGCCGGGCGATCACGCCGCGCGGCTGATCGATGAGGCCGGCGGCAAGGGCCTACGCGTCGGGCTCGCCTCCGTCTCCGCCAAGCATGCCAACTTCATCGTGGTCGCCGACGGCGCCACCGCGGCCGACGTGGTGACGCTGATCGCGGCGATCCAGGACCTGGTCGCCGAGCGCTCCGGCGTCCGGCTCGAACCGGAGGTACGCATCATTGGGAACCTGGACCTCGCGACCCGCTGAGTGGTTCCGGTCGCTTGGCGCCACGAGCCGCGCCGTGGTGGTCGCCGGCGTCGTCGTCGCGCTCGGGGTCGGCGTCATTTTCGCGTCCCGGACCTCGCTCCTGGACGCGCGCCGGATCGAGGTTTCGGGGGCGGACCATCTCCATCGCGCCGACCTGATCGCGACCGCCGGCGTATCGAAGGACACGAACGTGCTGTGGTTCGACGAGGGCGCCGCCCGACGCCGGCTCGAGGCCGAGCCGTGGATCGCGAAGGCGGAGGTGTCCGCATCGTTCCCCCTGACGATCGAGATCGCCGTGACCGAACGGACCCCGGTGGCCGTCACGGGCGGGGGCGCCGGCTCGCTGATCGCGGGCGACGGCACCGCCCTCGGCGGCTCGACCGGCGGCGGCAAGCTGCCCACGATCGAGCTCGGCACCGTGACGACCGCCGATGGCCCACCGCCGAGCCCGGTCGGCGCGGCGCGCGCGCTCGGCGCCATGCCGCCGATGCTGCGCTCACAGGTGACGCGCGTCCGCGTGATGCTGGACGGCACGCTCGAGCTTCGGCTCAGGG
>JBKPKU010000045.1:0-39065 GCA_046731295.1 Actinomycetota bacterium | reverse complement strand
CACCGCGGTCGCGCGCCCGGACCACCCCTACCTCACGCCGTAGACCCCAGCTCGCTACAGTTCCGGCAGGTTCCGATCAGGTCCAGCCGGTGACTCACCGCCGAGAAGCCCGTGCGGTCCTCGATGTCCGAGAGGCTCCGTGCAGTTCCGCACTCACAGCCCCGCCCCCTCGGCCTGGAGCTTCGGTACCGCGGTGCGCTTCACGATCGCCACGACGGCGAAGACCGCGGCCGAGATCAAACACGATCGTGCCGCCGGGCGCCAGGCCCCAGATCCTCGAGGCGGCGAGACCGGCGACCACCGAGGCGACACCGATCGCGACGCTCCACCACAGCGGCCCGCGGAACGACCTGGCGAGCAGCTGCCCGCTCGCGACCGGCAGGACCATCATGGCCGCGACCAGCAGCAGGCCCACGATCCGCATCGCGGCCACGACGGAGACCGCGACGATCACGGCGAGCATGGTGTTGAGCAGCCCGACGGGCAGTCCGGCGACCCGAGACCAGTCCTCGTCGGTGACCACGGCGAACAGCCCGCGACGCAGCACGAGCATCGCCGCGACGATCACCGCCCCGAGCCCGACGATCGTCACCACCTCCTGGTCATTGACCGTCACCGACGAACCGAACAGGTACCCCAGGATGCCCGCGTCGAGCCCCCCGGCCAAGCTGACGAGTACGACCCCGGCGGCGATCCCGGAGTAGAAGAACATGGCGAGCGCCAGGTCCCCCGACGCCGTCCTCCGCGAGCGCAGCCACTCGACGCCGAGCGCACCCGCGATCGCAACGAGGAGAGCGGCCCAGATCGGCGAGACGCTGGCGACCAGGCCGGCGCCGATGCCCGCGAACGCGAGATGCCCGATCCCGTCGCCGATCAGGGACATCCGCTTCTGGACGACGAATGTGCCGATCATCGGGGCGAAGATCCCCACCACGACCCCCGCGACCAACGCGCGCTGCATGAACGTGAGCTCGAAGGGGTACGGCAGAGCATCGATCGGCCAGGGCATCAGCGGAGCTCCTCGAGCCAGAGCGGCAGGTCCTCCGGGTGCACGCCGAGGCTCACGCCGGATGCCGCGAGCTCCGCGGGGGAGCCGTCGAACACGACCCGTCGCTTCAGGACCACGACGCGATCGAGCTCGGGAGCGACGGCCGACAGCTCGTGCGAGACCAGCAGCACGCCGGCCCCATGCTGCCCGATCAGGTGTGTGAGCGAGTCTCGGAACCGCCGCTGCGACTCGGCGTCCACACCGGCGATCGGCTCGTCGAGGACCAGTAGATCGGGCTCGCCGGCGAACGCCCGTGCGATGAACGCCCGTTGCTGCTGTCCCCCCGAGAGCTCGTTGAGCGGCCGCCTCGCCAGTGCCCGCAGGCCGACCGACTCGAGCGCGTGCCCGACTTGCACGCGGTCTTCCTGTCGGAGCGGCCGCCACCAACCACGGCGGGCGAGCCGCCCGGCCGTGACGATCTCCTCCACGGTGGCCGGGACCTCCGAGTCCAGCACTGGCCGCTGCGGGACGTAACCGATCCGGGCCCGATCCGCGAACCGAGCCGCGGGCTCGCCGAAGAGGCGAATGGTCCCCGAGGAGGGCTCGAGCGGGCCCAGGAGCACGCGGAGCAGCGTCGACTTGCCGGAACCGTTCGGGCCGACGAGGGCGACGAACTCACCCGCGCGCACCGTGAGGTCGACGTGCTCGATCACGGGTTGGCGCCCGTACGAGAACGAGACGCCCCTGGGCTCGATCGGCGAGGCCTCGATCCGCGAGTCGGAGCCCCCGTCCCGGAGGGCGTCACGCGCAGCCAAGGGCCCTCCGCAGCGTGTCCAGGTTCTCCCGCATGATCGAGAGGTAGTCCTCGCCCGCTCGCGACTGATCGTCTGTGAGGCTCTCGATCGGGTTCAGGACCTGGACGGTCACGCCAGCCTCGTTCGCGAGCGTCTCGGCGACCTTGGGCGATACGAGCTCCTCGGAGAAGATCGTCGTGATGCCCTGCCGCCGGACGAGATCCCTGATCTCGGCCAGCCGACGCGGGTCCGGTTCCGCCTCGGGTGACAGGCCGGCGATCGCCACCTGGGTCAGCCCATACCGCTCCGCGAGGTACCCGAAGGCCTCGTGGCTCGTCACGATCGTCGAGCGCTCGCAGTTCGACAGCCCGGCTCGGAAGTCCTCGTCGAGGGTGGAGAGCTGCTCGTTGTAGGCGTCCGCGTCGGTTCGGAACGTGACCGCGTTTGACGGGTCAGCCTCGCCGAGCGCACGGGCGACCGCCGACACGATCCATTCGTATCGCGTCGGGTCGAGCCACACGTGCGGGTCGACCACCTCGGCCTCACCCGGGGAACCCGGATGCGTGTCGACGGCATCGAGCGCGTCCACCACGACGCCCTGTGCGTCCTGAGTGACCGCGTCCTGCACGGCGGGCTGGAACCCGCCACCGAGGTAGACGACGACGTCCGCCGTCGCGAGCGCCTCCACGTCGTCGGGCGCCAGCTCGAGATCGTGCGGCTCGACCCCCGGCGGCGTGAGGTCGTCGACGGAGACCAGGTCCCCACCGACCCTGGAGGCCGCTTTGCCAGCGGATAGAAGCTCGCCACCACGGTCGTCTCGCCGTCCGGCGCGGCCTCGGAACGCGAACACGCGACCAGGGCCATCATCGCCAGGCAGGTCGAAATGAGAATGGTTCCCATCCTCTACACGCCCGGCAGGCTACGCCGCAGCAACGAGGAGCGTCAATCGAACGAAGGGCTCAACCAGGGTCGGCGGGGCGACGGGCCTTCACGATGACTCCCGTGGCCACGTGGGCCTGGCGTTCGGACGGGATCGTCCGGCGCATCGTCTCGATCGCCTCCGACGTGAACAGCGGGTAGAGGGCGACGTCGTCGATGCCGTACGGCCGGTGCCCCCCGACCCACACGTCTTCGAATCCGGTCCGATGGAGCTTCTCGGCGAAGACACGCTCCGCCAGGGCGCCCGACACTCAGCCGGCCCAGGCGCTCTGATCGTTCGCGACCTCGGGCGGGAGGTCGCCCTCGACGGTCAGATCCGCCATCGAAACTCGGCCGCCCGGTCCGAGCACCCGGAAGATCTCCGCCAAGGCCCGGCTCTTGCGCGCCGACAGGTTCAGTACGCCGTTGGAGATGACGACGTCGACCGACTCGTCCGGGAGCGGGATGTCCTCCATCTCTCCCAGGAGGAATTCGGTCCATCCAGCGACCCCGGCCACATCGGCGTGGTTCCGAGCGCGGTCGAGCATCTGCTCCACCATGTCGAGCCCGATCGCGGAGCCCTCGGGTCCGACGCGATGAGCGGCGAGGATCGTGTCGATGCCGCCTCCGGAGCCGATGTCCAGGACGGTCTCCCCCGGCTGGAGGAACGCGTACCGGACGGGATCGCCCACTCCGAGGGCCCACTCGATCGCACCGTCGGGGACCTTCGCCACCTCCTCCTCCGAGTACAGCCGCGCCGCGACGGTGGGACCTGCGCCGGCCTCGATCGCCGCGTATGCCTGCCGGACGCCCTCCTTGATCTCGTCCTGGTACATCAGGTCGCGTGCCAAGGATCGCCTCACATCTCCTGGACGAACCGCTCGAGGCGGGCCTTGACGTCTTCCGGGATCTCCTCGGCACCCGTCGAGGCGAGGAACGCCCGGAGCTCCTTGGCGAACTCGAGCTCGCCGCAGCACGCCCGGCAGAAGGACAGATGTCGCTCGACCTTCTCCTGGTCCTGCGGAGCGACCGCGTTGTCGAGGTAGTCCCAGAGCTTCGCCACGGCTTCGGAGCACGGGATCAGTCCCTGCGTCTGACTCATCGATCGGCCCTCCCGGCCAAGAGGTTCGACTCCTCGGCGTACGTCCACATCTCCCGTTCGAAACGCCTACGTCCTCGATGGAGGCGAGCGAGGATCGTGCCGAGCGGCGCATCGAGGAGACGCGCGATCTCCTTCGTCGAGAAACCGTCCATGTACTTGAGGACCAAGGGTGCCCGGTAGATCTCCGGCAGCCGCATCAGGACCTCGCGAACGTCCTCACGACCGAAAGCCTTCAGGAAGTCGTGATGCATCGTGTCCGAGTACGGCATCGGATCCACGTCGACCAGCGTCCGGTACAGGGAGAACTCCTCGAATTCGGCCACGGGAACCTCTTCGACGACCCGGCCCCGCCTTCGCAGGTCGTCGCGGAAGACGTTCACCAGGATCGTCTTCAGCCATCGACCGGTCGCGGCATCCTCTCGAAGGGATCCGAAGGACCGGTAGGCCTGCAGCAGGGCCTCCTGCACCAGATCCTCCGCTCCGTCACGGACCAGCCGCCGGGCCAGCCCGTACAGGCTCGGAAGCTGAGGAGCGACCAGGCGAAGGAACGCGTCCTTCGTTCGATCGCTCGCCACAACCTCGCTCGTCCGGACCAATCCGGTCACCGCATGCCTCACGTGATGGGACGTCGAACGATCCGACCTTATTGCATGGCCCCGAACCCGCAATGCGCGGCGCACACCGGTCGTCTTTGACGTCGAAAGGGGTGATCGCGATGACGACGATCGCGGCCGAACGGGAGCGTGTTGGCCATGGCGAAGCTTCTCTCCGATGGGGGTCCTGGCTGATGGGGATCGCCGCGGCGGGATTCATCGGCTACGCCGTGATCTTCTTCGTGCGGAACTTCACGGACAGCTTCCTCGAGCTCGGCATCGGGCCGCATGAGGTGAACGTCGGCAAGGAGCAGATCCAGTCCTTCAGCCCGTCGCTGTACGAGTACATCAGCCACCTGCACATCGCCGTCGCCGGGTTCATTGCAGCGACGGGCGTGGCCGTGCTGTTCCTGGTGGCGTACGGCGTGCGAAGGGGCCAGCTGTGGGCTTGGGTCGGCGCGGTGAGCGCCCCGGTGCTCGGCCTGGCGGTCGCCCTTCCCGCCCACTACCCGAACCATTTCGACACCCTCGGCCACCTCGGGCTGATCTACCTGGCCGTGCTGATCTTCGTCGCGGGGGCGCTGATCGCATTGCGTGGCATCCTTGCCCGCCGGAGCTGACGAGAGGGATGCCGATGGTGACCGAGACCTTGCTGTGCGCGAAGTGCGGCGGTCCCGCCGACGGCTGGAGATGCGCGATCTGCGGTTCCGTCGCAGGGGAGCACGACGATCACCACCTCCACGTCGGCTCGGACCGGTACTGCACGATCCGGTGCGCCGGTTGCGGTGAGGCCGACGTGCTCTGTACCTGCGTGTAGCCCGTCCGGACCTCAGTGTGGGCCTCGTTCGGCAAGCGCCCGCCCGAGCGCCCGTCGCACCTCCGCCTCGCCGAACCCGAGCTGCGCGCCACGCCGGACGAACGCCTCCGCCGCCTCCGCCAGGCGGCGCTCGCGATCGGGCAGCCGCGCGGGAAGGCGCTCGGCCACGAACGTCCCCCGCCGCCCGCGCCCCTGGATCAGGCCGTCCTCCTCGAGGCTCCGGTACGCCTTCGCGACGGTGTTGGGGGCGAGCTCGAGCTGCTCCGCCAGCGCCCGCACCGTCGGCAGCCGGGCGCCGGGCCCGAGCGATCCGCGATTGATGCGACCCTCGATCGCGCGCGCGAGCTGGTCCGACGCGGCCGCGCGATCGTCGTCGCCGAGCGTGATCCGCACGGCCGCATCATCCCCCCGCCACCGGACCTGCGTGTAACGTCTGGCCGATGGGCGTCCGCGTCGGCATCGGCCTGTTCACGGCCCAGATCGCCGCAGGCTCCGACCGCACCTTCGAACGCGAGTATCGGGACACACTCGAGCTCGTCCGGCTGGCCGAGCGACTCGGGTTCGACTCGGCATGGGTGAGCGAGCACCACGGGTCCTCGGACGGATACCTGCCGTCTCAGCTCGCACTGCTCGCGGCGTTCGCCGCCGTCACCGAACGCATCGAGCTGGGCACAGGCGTGATCCTGGCGCCGCTGCACGACCCGCTCCGCCTGGCCGAGGACGCGGCCGTCGTCGACCAGCTCTCCGGCGGCCGCCTCGTCCTCGGCCTGGGGAACGGGTGGCGTGAGGAGGAGTTCCGCATGTTCGGGTCTCCCCGCTCCGAACGCGGCGCGCGCACCGAGGAGACGGTCGAGGTCCTGCGGCGGGCCTTCACCGGGCGGCGGTTCTCGTTCGAGGGCAGGACCCTCCGGTACGACCGCGTGAGAGTGACGCCGAAGCCGGCTCGCCCAGACGGGGTCCCGATCGTGCTCGGCGGATACGACCGCCGCGCCGTGCTCCGAGCCGGCAGGCTGGCCGAAGGGTACGTGACGGACGAGAGCGGTCCCGAGGAGCTACGCGACAGCCTCGCGCTGGTCGACGAGGGCGCGACCGGCGTCGGCCGCGATCCGGCGTCGTTGTGGATCGTCGTGCTGCAGAACGCGGTGGCGTGGCGCGACGGCGACCCGTGGCCGCTGATCCGCGACGGCGTGAGGCACCAGCTCGGGACGTACGCGGCGTGGGGCAGGGGCGCCGACACGCCCGAGCTCGACCGGCTCGAACCCCTCCCGCCGTCCGAGGAGGACCTGCGCGCGTCGACCCCCGCCGGGACGCCGCAGGAGGTGCTGGCGGCGCTGCTCCCGCTGGTCCGCGCGTTCGGCGAGCGTGACCTCCATCTGGTCGTGCGGGTGCACTTTCCGGGGATGGATCTCGAGACGGCCGCACGAGCCGTCGAGATCTTCGCCGCCGACGTGATGCCGGTCCTGAAGGCCTTCTCGGGCGATCAGTCCTGAAAGCTCATGAAGGCCACCGTTACTCGCGGCTCTCGAGACGCGGAGAGCGCTTGGCGGACGACGGTACGGCGGCAGGTCCTGAGATTGTCCGCGAAGAACGCGAAGACGGTCTCGAGGCTCGCCTCGACCCGGACCTCGAGCTCACCCGCGTCGGGAAGGACCCGCGCCACGCCGGCCCCTCTCCTCGCGCTCGGCCTCCCGCCCGAGGACCGCGAGCCGCTCGCTCCACATCTCCTCGATGAAGTCGCGGAGCTCCCGGACCCCCTCGGGCCGGAAGCGGTAGATCCGCTTGGTCCCGTCCCGGCGTTCCGCGAGGAGCCCCGCGTCCTTCAGGACGGTCAGGTGCTGGCTGATCGCGGGGCGGGTGACCGCGAAGTGCGACGCGATCTCGCCCGCCGTCATCTCGCCCTCACGGACCAGGCGCAGGATCTGACGGCGGCGTGGTTCGGCGATCGCCTTGAGCGCGAGCTCCATGCGGGAAGGGTACGCCCGCCCTTACGTTAGCGTCAACGAACGCTCGTCAGGTCGCGAGCCGGACACGGCCGGCCGAACGCTCGACCAGCCCGTCGGCGGCGAGCCCGTCGACCGCGGCCTCGACGCGCCCGGCGTCGAACCCGGTCTCGGCCGTCAGCCGCTTCGCCGAGAGCGCCTCATGTGAACGCAACGTCCGAACGATCGCCCCGCGCACCTGACGCGACGAGCCCTCGAACGCGTCCTTGCCGCGCGGCCCACGCGTCCCCTCGGCGCCCGAGGTCCGGAACGCGCACATGCCGGCGAGCGGGCACACGTCGCAGCGCGGCCGAGGCCTGCAGACCTCCCGGCCGAGGTCCATCACGGCCTGGTTCCACGTGACCGGGTCGTCGTGGTCGAGCCAGGCCTGTGCGAGCTCCCGCACGCGTTGCCTCCGGGCCTGCCCTCCGTCCCCGCCGAGGTGCACGCGCGCGACCACGCGTTGCACGTTGGTGTCGACGACCGCCACGGGCTCGCCGAACGCCATCGAGGACACGGCGGCGGTCGTGTACGGGCCGACGCCCGGGAGCATTCGGAGCGTCTCGGGATCGCTCGGGACCCGGCCTCCGTGCTCGCGGACGATCGCGCGGGCGGCCTCGGATAGCCAGACCGCGCGGCGGTTGTAGCCGAGGCCGTCCCAGGCGCGAACCACGTCGGGGCGCGACGCGGCCGCAAGGGCGCGGACGGTCGGGAACCGCGACAGGAAGTCCCGGTACGCGGGGACGACGCGGGAGGCCTGCGTCTGCTGCAGCATCACCTCCGAGACCCAGATCGCATAGGGATCGCGCGTCTGGCGCCACGGGTACGCGCTGCGCCTGGGCGCGTACCAGGCCCTGAGGGCTTCCGCTCCGGGGCGGCGGCGACTAGGCTTGCTGCGCGGCATGACGACGGTCCGAGACATCATGAGCAAGGACCTCGTCGCGGTCGAACCCACCTCGACCGTAGCCGAGGCGGCCACGATGATGGGCGAGCGACACGTCGGCTCCGCCCTGGTGATCCAGGACGACCGCCCGACCGGGATCTTCACCGAGCGCGACGTGCTGCGCGCACTCGCGAGCGACTTCGACGCGGCACATCATCCGGTGGCCGACTGGATGACGCACGACCCCATCACGGTGGAGGGGTCGGCGGACCTCCGGACGGCTCGGAACCTCATGCTGGACGGCGGGTTCCGTCACCTGCCCGTCCTGGAGTCCGGCCGCCTCGTGGGGATCGTCTCGCTCCGCGACCTCTCGCGGGCGTACGAGTAGTCGCGCTACGACGGCTGGGGGCCGAAGCCGGGCCGGCCGCGCTCGGGCAGATCCGCGGCAGCCTGTTTGAGGGCGGACCACACCTCCCGGAACACGTCGCCGGCGTAGGCGGCCGGCTGGCTGCTCTCGCCGCCCATGGCGCCCCGGACGGCGGACGCGGTGATCTCCACGGCCTTCTCGAACACGGCCCAGTCGAGCTCTCGTGCCATCTCGGTCGAACCTCCGGTCGTCGGGTCCGCAAAGGCTACCCGGCCGGGCGCGACGCGATGGCGAGCCGCTTACTCGTAGGCCCGAAGGCCGGTCAGCGCCTCCCCGATCACGAGCGTATGGATCTCGGTCGTGCCCTCGTACGTCAGCACCGACTCGAGGTTGTTCATGTGGCGGATCACCGGGTACTCCAGGGTGATGCCGCTCGCGCCCAGGATCGTGCGCGCCTCGCGCGCGATCTCGAGCGCCTCTCGGACGTTGTTCAGCTTGCCCATGCTGACCTGCTGCGGCAGCAGCCGGCCCTCGTCCTTCATGCGCCCGAGGTGCAGCGCGAGCAGGTTCCCCTTGTTCAGCTCGAGCGCCATGTCGGCGAGCTTGCGCTGCGTGAGCTGGAATCCGCCGATCGGGCGCCCCCACTGCTCGCGCGTCTTGGCATACTCGAGCGCGGTCTCGAAGCACGTGCGCGCCGCGCCCATCGCGCCCCACACGATCCCGAACCGCGCCTCGGACAGACACGACAGCGGGCCCCTCATCCCCGTGACGCCGGGAAGGACCGCGTCGGCAGGCAACCGGACGTCGTCCAGCACGAGCTCGGAGGTGACGGACGCGCGCAGCGACAGCTTGCGATGGACGTCACTCGAGGAGAACCCCGGCGTGTCGGTGGGGACGAGGAACCCGCGGATACCGTCGTCGGTGCGCGCCCACACGATGGCGAGGTCGGCCACGCTGCCGTTGGTGATCCACATCTTGGTGCCCGAGAGCACCCAGTCGTCGCCGTCGCGACGGGCGCTCGTGCGCATCCGGCCGGGGTCCGAACCCACGTCGGGTTCGGTCAGGCCGAAGCAGCCGATCACCTCGCCCCGGGCCATGCGGGGAAGCCAGGTCTCCTTCTGCTCGTCAGAGCCGAACGTCCAGATCGGGAACATGCACAGCGACCCCTGGACGCTGACGAACGAGCGGAACCCGCTATCCCCCGCCTCGAGCTCCAAACATGTCAGGCCGTAGCCGACGGCGTTCGAGCCCGCGGTCTCGTATCCGGACAGGTACATGCCGAGCAGGCCCATCGCCCCGAGCTCCTTCGCCACCTCCAGCGGGAACTCGCCGACCTCGAACCAGGTCTCGATATCGGGCAGGACGCGCTCGCGGACCCAGTCCCGAACGGTGTCCCGGATCGCGCGCTCTTCCTGCGACAACAGGTGATCCAGGGCAAGGAAATCGAGGGGATGAGGTGACTCCGCCATGGCGTGTCGCTAGCCTAGCGCCTGACCATTCACCCGTGGCCCGACGCGAGGCGTGAGGAGCAGGCGGCGCTTCCCCGCCGCCGGAACCGAAGATGCTGTTCCCGACGACGGACTTCGCGATCTTCTTCGCCATCGTCTTCGCCCTGTCGTGGTTGCTGAACCGCAACCGCACGGCGTGGAAGTGGTTCATGCTCGCGGCGAGCTACGTCTTCTACGCCTGGTGGGATCCGGGACTGGCGTGGCTGCTCGCTCTGGTGAGCGCGACGGCGTGGCTATCGGCGCGGTGGGTCGAACGAGCCAACGAGGAACGCATCCGGCGAACGCGCACGATCGTGTCGGTCGTCGCGCTGTTGCTTCCGCTCGCGTGGTTCAAGTACTACGGATTCTTCGCGCTCAACCTGGCGAACGCGTTCGAGTCCATGGGACTGCACCCCCCGCTGCCGCTGCTGCAGGTCCTGCTTCCGATCGGCATCTCCTTCTACACGTTCATGGCCATCAGCTACGTCGTCGACGTCTGGCGATACGAGATCCTCCCATCGCGCTTCCTCGACGTGAGCGTGTACCTCGCGTTCTTCCCGCACCTGATCGCCGGGCCGATCGTCCGCGGCGGGGAGCTCATCCCGCAGATCCGTCACCCGCGCGACCCTGGACGCATCGACGTCGCACGCGCGTCGTTCCTGATCGGCGGCGGGCTGTTCAAGAAGATCGTGATCTCGAGCTTCCTCGCCGCGCAGATGGTCGACCCGGTGTTCGCCGCGCCGAACGCGCACGGTGGGCTCGAGGTGCTTGTCGCGATCTACGCGTACGCGATCGTGATCTACGCGGACTTCAGTGCCTACAGCGACATCGCGATCGGGGCCGCCCTGCTGCTGGGGTTCGACTTCCCGGTCAACTTCGACCGGCCGTACACCGCGGTCTCGCTGCGAGACTTCTGGCGCCGTTGGCACATGACGCTGTCGCGATGGCTGCGCGACTACCTGTACATCCCGCTCGGCGGCAGCCGACACGGCGAGGTCCGCACGGCCGTGAACATCATGATCACGATGTTGCTGGGGGGCCTGTGGCACGGCGCCGGGTGGACGTTCGTCGCGTGGGGCGCGTTCCACGGGATCGGGCAGGTGATCGGCCGCTGGAGACACCGCCGGTCCGAGGCCCACGGCATCGTGGAACGGGCGTCGGGCTGGATCGTGGCGCGCAAGCAGCTCGTCACGTTCAACCTGGTGTGCCTGGGCTGGGTGTTCTTCCGGGCCGACTCGATCCGGGACGCGTTCGACATCCTGGGGCGGCTCGGCGCGTCCGGCTCGACCGCGCTCGTGACGCCGCTGGTGGTGCTCACGATCGCCGGGACGCTCGGCGTCCAGTACCTGCCGAGGGACCCCGCGGCGCGCCTGCGCGAGGCGTTCGGCCGGTTGGGCCCGGTGCTCCAGGGCGCCATGCTGGCACTGGGGCTGTTCGTGATCACGACGCTCGGGGCACAGGGCGTGACCCCGTTCATCTACTTCCGGTTCTGACGAGGATGCCGATGGATGCGATCGAGATGGCCGCGGCCGGCACGGGAGGCGCCTGATGCAGACGCTCGACCGGCCGCAGGTGCGCGACGAGACCCGGCCCCGCCGCGCGGTCACCCTCGAGCGCGACGCGGAGTTGCCGCGCGAGGCCCCCGAGCCCCGGAAGACCTCTCCGATCCGGGTGTTGGTCACGATCGTCGTCTGCCTGCTGCTGTGGACGCTGCTCGCCGCCCCGATCCTCGAGCGAAGCGCCGAGGCCGGCCCGCTCGGGGCGCGGCGCACGGCCGCGCTCGCGCTGCTCCGGCCGATGGTCGCGATCTCGGACGCGTTGTTCCTGTCGAAGGCGACGGGAACGGTCGAGCGAGCGCTCGGCCGCGACCCGAACGAGCAGCCGGGTGGCGAGCTCACCCTGCCCGCCCTCGACCTCCCGGACGGGCCGGATGGCGCGCCCGCCCACACGTCACCCGCCTGGGACGGCGAGGACCACTCGAACGGGCCCGAAGGTACGGGCGAAGGCCAGGGGCAGGACACGAGCCCCCCACCGACGGTCGAGACGATCCGGACGCCCAGCCAGACGAACAAGCTGCGCGTCGCGGTGATCGGCGACTCGCTCTCGCAGGGACTCGGTCCCGCGATCGAGAGCTGGATGAACCCGTCCGTCGTGCGCGTGCTCTCGCTCGGGCGGCAGTCGACGGGACTGTCGCGCCAGGACTACTTCAACTGGCAGGCAGGCATGCGCGAGATCGTGGATCAGTTCCGCCCGGATCTCGTGTTCGTGTTGCTCGGCACCAACGACTCGCAGGCGCAGATCTCCCCGAACGGCAGCGCGATCCCCGTCGGCACCTGGGAGTGGGTGCACGGGTACAAGGACCGCGCCGAGCAGCTCGTTCGCGAGGCGACCCGCGCCGGCACGCGCGTGGTGTGGGTCGGGCTTCCCATCGTGAAGGAGCGTCAGCGCTGGGGCTTCTACCGCTCAGTCAACGAGATCTACCGGGGAACCGCCTCGTCCGATCCCGACAGCACCTACATCGACACGTGGAACGCCTTCGCGGGCAAGGACGGCGGGTACTCGGCGTTCATCCGCAACGACCACGGGCAGCTGGTGGAGATCCGGGCGGGAGACGGCGTCCACTTCACGCCGGCCGGCTACGGGATGCTCGGCAAGCTCGCGCTGCGAGGCGCCGACGAGGCGTTCGGGATGCCCCAGCGCGCGGTCACGTTCCGCGTCTGATGCTGTCGAAACACGGCGAGCCCGTTCGTCGTTAGGGTGGGCGGTCGTCCGGCCGCCGTGGTGGAAGGAGGTTCGCATGCAGTACCTGTTGCTGATCTACGGGGACGAGAACGCGTGGGAGGGGATGTCCCCCGAAGATCAGGCCGAAGGCATGAAGGGGTGGGTCGACTACACACAGTGGCTGAAGGAGACGGGAGCCCACGTCGCGGGGGAGGCGCTGCAGCCCACCACCACCGCGACCACGGTGCGGGTTCGCAACGGTGAGACCCTCACGACCGATGGACCGTTCGCCGAGACCAAGGAGCAACTCGGGGGCTACTACCTGATCGACGTCGACAACCTCGACGACGCGATCGCCGCCGCAGCCCGCTGCCCGGGGGCGTTCGGCGGGACGATGGAGGTGCGGCCGATCCAGGCGTACGACGAGGAGGGCAACCCGTCGTAGCGGACACAGCGGTCGAGGTCGTCGACCGCCTGTTCCGGCAGGAGCGCGGCCGTGCGGTCGCGACCCTGATCCGCGTCCTCGGAGACTTCGATCTGGCCGAGGACGCGGTCCAGGACGCGTTCGCGCAGGCGCTGCGCGTGTGGCCGGAGCGGGGCGTGCCGAACAACCCGGGCGCCTGGATCACGACGACCGCGCGCAACCGCGCGATCGACCGGCTCCGGCGCGAACGCACGCTGGCGGACAAGACCGCGACGCTGACCCGCCTGGCCGAGCTCGAGGCGCTCGGCGGCGACGAGACCGACGTGAGCGGGGTCCCCGACGACCGGCTGCGGCTGATCTTCACGTGCTGCCATCCGGCGCTACGGATGGAGGCGCAGGTCGCGTTGACCCTGAAGACGCTCGGCGGGCTCACGACCGGGGAGATCGCGCACGCGTTCCTGGTGCCCGAGACCACGATGGCGCAGCGGCTCGTCCGGGCCAAGCGCAAGATCCACGAGGCGGGGATCCCCTACCGCGTCCCGCCCGCCGGGCTGCTTCCCCAACGCGTGCCGGGCGTCCTCGCCGTCCTGTACCTCGTGTTCAACGAGGGATACTCGGCCACATCGGGCCCGCTGATCCGGATCGAGCTCTGCGACGAGGCGATCAGGCTCGCCCGGATCCTGCAGGGCCTCATGCCCGACGAACCCGAGGCGGCCGGCCTGCTGGCCCTCATGCTGCTCCAGCACTCGCGACGCGAGGCCCGAACCGGGGTCCACGGCGAGCTCGTCCTGCTCGAGGACCAGGATCGCGCGCGGTGGGACCACGACATGATCGATGGTGGCCTCGCGTTGCTGGACGCGACGCTCGCGCGGCGCCGACCGGGCCCGTACCAGTTGCAGGCGGCGATCGCGGCGCTGCACGCGCGGGCCCCCCGACCCGAGGACACCGACTGGCCTCAGATCGCCGCGCTCTACGACCGGCTGGCGCAGCTCTCGCCCTCCCCCGTCGTCGATCTCAATCGCGCGGTGGCGATCGCGATGGCCGACGGCCCCGAACGCGGGCTCGCGCTCCTCGGGCCGCTGGCCGACGAGCTCGACGACTACCAGCACTTCCACTCGGCCCGGGCCGACCTGCTTCGTCGGCACGGCCGGCGCGACGAGGCCGCCGAGGCCTATCGTCGCGCGCTGGACCTGGCGACGAACCCCACCGAGCGCGCGTTCCTCGGCCGTCGACTCGCCGAGCTCACGAGGGACGCGGGGGGCTGAGGGAGGGAGCGCGCACGCGCGAGCGTCAGCCCTCTCCGGACAGGTCCTTGATCAGGTAGTCCATCACCGCGCCGACGGCGACCGGCCCCTCGTCGCCGATCAGGTTCGTGCTCGACACGAAGGGACCATGTGCGTGGCGGTACCCGAGCCGCTCGTACAGCGCCCGCGCCGGCGCGGCCTCCTCGTCGAGCCCGACCGATAGCCCCACGCGGCGCATGCCGTGCGAGCGCGCGGCGCCCTCGAGCTCGCTCATCAGGGCGGTCGCGACGCCGAGCCGCCGCCTCGGCCGGACGACGAAGACGTCGCGAACCTCGGCACATCCCTCGCGAACGGCCGAGGTCGAGAACTCCTCGTGCCCGGGGAACAGCACCATCCCTCGACCGGCCGGGACCCGCCCGAACCACGCGACCGCCTGCACGAGCTCCTCGTGGTCCTGCGCCGCAAGGCGCCTGGCGTACTCGCCGGCGTTCCACAGGCCGAGCCGCCGGTTGAGCGCGTCGATGTCGCCGGCGGCGATCCGGCGGACCTCCATTGTCAGGCGATCGGGACGTCCGGCACGCGCGCCAGCGCCGCCGCCTCCTGCTCGGGATCGAACTCGACCTCGGGGAGCCGGTCGTTCAGGTAGTCGTCATAGGCCTGCATGTCGAAGTGCCCGTGCCCGGACAGCCCGAGCAGGATCACCCGCTCCCGGCCCTCCTCCCGAGCCGCGATCGCCTCGTTCAGCGCGCCGCGGATCGCGTGCGCGGACTCGGGCGCCGGGATGATCCCCTGGGCCTTGGCGAACAGCACCGCCGCTTCGAACACCTCGCTCTGCGTGTAGGCCGCCGCCTCCATGTGGCCCTCACGAACCAGCAGCGACAGGGACGGAGCGTCGCCGTGGTACCGGAGCCCGCCCGCGTGCACCGGCGCGGGCACGAAGTCGTGGCCGAGCGTGTACATGGGCAGCAGCGGCGTCAGCTGTGCGGTGTCGCCGAAGTCGTAGGCGAACCGTCCCTTCGTCAGCGTCGGGCAGGCCGCGGGCTCCGTCGCGAGGAACCGCATGTCGGGGGTCTCGCCGCGAAGGCGCCCCGCCACGAACGGGTAGGCGAGGCCGCCGTAGTTCGAGCCGCCGCCCACGCACCCGACCACGACGTCCGGCGCCTCGCCGGCGAGCTCCATCTGGCGCCTGGCCTCGAGCCCCACCACGCTCTGGTGCAGGAGGACGTGGTTGAGGCACGAGCCGATCGAATAGTGCGTGTCCTCGTTGGTGGCGGCGACCTCGATCGCCTCGCTGATCGCGATGCCGAGCGATCCGGTCGAGTCCGGGTCGGCCTCGAGCACCTTCTTGCCGGCCTGTGTCGTCGAGGTCGGAGACGAGCGCACCTCGGCGCCGAACGTCTCCATCAAGATGCGCCGGTACGGCTTCTGCTCATAGGACGCGCGAACCATGAACACCAGGCATTCCAGGCCGAACATGCTCGCGGCCATCGAGAGCGAGGAGCCCCACTGCCCCGCGCCGGTCTCGGTGGACACGCGCTTCACGCCGGCCTGCTTGTTGTAGTAGGCCTGGGGGACCGCGGTGTTGGGCTTGTGCGACCCGGCCGGCGAGGTCCCCTCGTACTTGAAGTAGATCCGGGCCGGAGTGTCCAGGTCGCGTTCGAGGCGCGTCGCCCTGTGCAGCGAGGTCGGCCGCCACAGGCGATAGATGTCGAGGACCTCGCCCGGGACGTCGATCCACTCGTCGGTCGAGACCTCCTGCAGGATCAGCGCCTCGGGGAACAGCGGCGCGAGCAGGTCGGGCGTGACCGGTTCCCTCGTGCCCGGGTGCAGTGGCGGCAGCGGCTGGATGCCGGCCTGCGCCATCACCGGCAGCAGGTTCTGCCACGCGGTCGGGATGTCGTCGGGGGAAAGATCGAAGCGCGTGCGTTCGGACACGGCGACCTCCGGGTTTGGGGGGGCGAAGCCTATCCGGTCGTCGCGTCCGGCGACTAGTGGTCCTCGACCATCGGATACGCGCGGCTCATGTATTCGTGCGGGTCCTGCATCCCGGTCACGTGCCACTTGCGGGGCGCGATCAGGTCGTCGGCCTCGGGCGGCCCCCACGAGCCCTTCTCGTACATGCAGATCGGCTGCGGGTCGTCGAGCACGGGCTGGAGGATCTCCCACGCGCGCTCGACGCCGTCCTCTCGGATGAACAGCGAGTGGTCGCCACGCATCGCCTCCAAGATCAGTAGCTCGTACGCGTCGGCGATCTTCGCGTGAGCGAAGTCCTCCGCGTAGTCGAAGTCCATGGCCACCCGCCCCAGGTGCATCCCCGACCCCGGGCGCTTGGCGTTGAACGCGATCGTGATCCCCTCGTTGGGCTGGATGCGCACGGTCAGGTGGCTGCGCATCGGAAGCTCGGTCTCGTAGCCCCGGAACGCGTTGAACGGGACCTTTCTGAACTTCAGCGTGATCTCGCTCGCCTTGGAGGCGAGCCCCTTGCCCGTGCGCAGGTAGAAGGGCACGCCGGCCCAGCGCCAGTTGTCGATGCTCAGCTGCATGGCCGAGAACGTCTCGACCGTCGAATCGGGGGCGACGCCCTCCTCCTCGCGGTAGCCGATGTACTGGCCGCGGACCACGCGATCGGTACCCGCGACCTCGGTCGAACGCAGCGCCTTGACGGTCTCGTCGCGCAGCCGATCGGGCTCGAACGACACGGGCGGCTCCATCGCGACGAACGTCATCACCTGGAACAGGTGGGTCGAGACCATGTCGCGGATGTTGCCGGTCTGCTCGTAGAAGGGGCCGCGCCCCTCGATGCCGATATCCTCGGCGACCGTGATCTGGACGTGATCGATGTAGCGACGGTTCCAGATCGGCTCGAACATCCCGTTGGCGAACCGGAAGGCCAGGATGTTCTGCACGGTCTCCTTGCCGAGGTAGTGGTCGATGCGGAACACCTGGGACTCGTCGAAGACCGAGTGGATGACCGCGTCGAGCTCCATCGCGCTCTGCAGGTCGTGACCGAACGGCTTCTCGAACACGATCTTCGCGTCCTTCTGCAGCCCGGCCTCGCCGATCCGGTGCACGATCTCGGCGTAGACGGCCGGAGGGACGGCCGCGTCGAAGAACCGCCGACCCTCGGTGCCGAACTCGCCGTCGAGCTTCTCCAGGTACGTGGCGAACTCGTTCATCGCGTCCGGCTCGTCGAAACCACCCTGGTAGTAGAAGAGCCGCCGCGTGAACGCGTCCCAGGCATCCCCCGAGGGAGCACGGTCCGAGTACGTGCCGATGTTCTCGAACGCGTACTCCCGGAACGCCTCGTCGGTCATCGGCGACCGCGCGTACCCGACCAGCGCGAACGCCTCGGGCAGCATCTGCTGACGCCACAGGTGCCAGAAGGCCGGGAGCAACTTGCGCTTCGTCAGGTCCCCGGACGCGCCGAAGATCACCGCGACGTGGGGCAGGAGCTCCTTCGCCACCCGGTCAACCCCCTTCAGTGGGCGGCCCGACCTCGATCCACGCATCGGTCACGCGCACCGCGAACACGGGCACGGGATCGACCGCCGGTCCGCCGACGGGCTCGCCGGTCGCCAGGTCGAACTCGCTCTCGTGGCACGGACACACGACGGTGTCCTCGCGCGCGCCGAGCGTTCCTTCGGCGAGCGAGCACCCCTCGTGGGTGCACTCGTCCCCCAACGCGAACAGGTCGTTCTCGACGTGCGCGACGGCAACGCGCAGGGCCGGCAGGTCGAAGGATCGGAGCTCTCCCTCGGGGACCTCGGCGAGGGATCCGACTCGGCGATAGGGCTCGTCCACGGATGCCATCTTCGTCCAATCGGCCCGCCGAAGCACGGGCACGCTACAGCGGCGGCGTCACCTCGAGGGCGGACTGCTGCGAGACCTGGACCTCGTCGGGCCCGGCGCCCAGGGCGGCCACCCGCGTGACCGCCGACCAGACGCGCTGCGCCAGCGTGACGCCCCCGAGGACGGTAAGGACCCCGAGCGCCGGTAGGAGCGCGCCCGGGAAGGGCAGCCCGATCATCATCGCGACGTAGCGCTCGAGCCGCTGGAAGTAGCCCTCGGTGAGCTCGGCGCCGGCCGCCTCGGCCTCGGCGCGAACGTGGCTCACGCAGAGCGCGGTCACGAGCGTGAGCAGGGACAGCGCGGCCTCGAGCCGGAGATCCTGCCCAGCCAGCGCCCAGAACAGGCACCCGAACAGGATGACATCGGCCACGCGGTCCAACACGGAGTCCAGGAAGGCGCCGACTCGGCTCGCCTCGCCGCGAAGGCGCGCCACCGCGCCGTCGAGGATGTCGAACATCCCCGCGGGGATCAGCAGGAGGCCGGCCAGCAGGAACTGCCCGCGGAGCAGCGAGGCGCCCACCCACACGTTGGTGACCAGGCCCAGGAGCGTGAGGTGCCACGGCCGGAAGCCCGCCTTGTAGACCCCCGCCAGCACGACCCGGTACGGCCAGGTGAACGCCCAGCGCATGGGCCTGGCCGCCACGCCCTCGGCGAGCCGGGGCGCCGGCATGTCGCGGATGCGGGCGTTGTCGTTGGGCCGGTCGCTCATCGAACCCTCACCAACGTGAGGCTATCGCCCCGGCTGGGCCGCCGCAGCCGTCAGGTTCGGGGCTCGAACCCCGCGACGCGATAGCGGAACGTCCCGCCGGGCGCCTCGTAGGCGATCTCGTCCCCCAGGCTCGCGCCCACCACGGCGCTTCCCAGCGGCGAGGTCGTCGTGATCGTGCGAACGCCCGGGGCACGCTCCTCGGCCGACTCTGCCAACAGATAGACCTCGTCCTCCGGCTCGTCGTCCTCCAGCGGCCGGAGCGTGACGACCATCCCCGACGCGACGACGTCGGACTGCCGGGGTCCCTCGCTGATCTCCGGGTCGCGCAGCATGTGCTCGATGTTGCGGATCCGCGACTCCATCAGCGCCTGCTCGTTCTTCGCGGCGTCGTACTCCGCGTTCTCGCGGATGTCGCCGTGTTCACGCGCCGCCTTCAGGCGCTCGGCGATGTGCGCGCGGCCGGAGACTCTCAGCTCCTCAAGCTCGTCGCGCAGGCGCGTGTACGCCTCCACCGTGAGCGTGGCGGTCGGCTTCTGCCCCGGCTTTCGGGCGGGGCGTCCGGCGAGCTCTTCGGGCAGTTCCATGAGACCGGCGAGCCTACCAACGGAGGCGAGGTGGTCACCTAGGCGTCCGCGAAGTAGACGTTCTTGACCTCCGTGTACAGGTTCACGGCGTGCATGCCCATCTCGCGCCCGATCCCGCTCTGCTTGTAGCCGCCGAACGGCGCCTCCGTGTGGACGCTGTGCGCCGAGTTCACGCTGAGGACGCCCGTGCGGATCCCCTTGGCGACGCGGATCGCGCGGCCGAGGTCGCGCGTCCAGATCGACCCCGACAGCCCGTAGGGTGTGTCGTTGGCGAGGCGGATCGCCTCATCCTCGGCGTCGAACGGCGTCACGCACGCGACCGGCCCGAAGATCTCCTCCTGGGCCACACGCCAGGCGTTGTCGACGTCGGCCAGGATCGCCGGCCGCAGGTAGAACCCGCCAGCCGGCTCGGGAGGGATCTCGCCGCCCGTCACGAGGCGGGCGCCCTCGTCGATCCCGATCCCGATGTAGTCGAGCGAGGTCTGCCGCTGGTTGGCCGAGATCATGGGCCCGAGGTCGGTCGACTCCTCCTCGGGCCTGCCCACCCGGAGCTCGGCCGTGCGCTTGGCCATCCGCTCGATGAACTCGTCGTAGACCGGGCGCTCGACGAACATGCGCGCGCGCGAGGTGCAGTCCTGGCCGGTGTTGTCGAAGATCGACCACATCGAGCGCTCGACGCAGACGTCGAGGTCGGCGTCCGCGAACACGACGTTCGCCGACTTGCCGCCGAGCTCCAGCGAGACGCGGGTGATGTTCTCGGCGCACTGGCGCATGATCTGGGACCCCACCGCAGTCGAACCCGTGAAGCCGACCTTCGAGACCCGCGGATCGGACACGAGCGCCGAGCCCACGCTCGAACCCGGACCCGGAAGCACGCTCACGGTCTCGGGCGGCAGGCCGGCCTCGACCAGGAGGTCGGCGAGCATCAGCACCGACAGCGGCGTGAAGGTCGCGGGCTTGACCACGATCGTGTTGCCGCATGCGAGCGACGGGCCGATCTTCCACGACGCGATCACCAGCGGGAAGTTCCACGGGACGATGAGCGCGCACACGCCGACCGGCTCGCGGAGCGTCACGTCGAGGCCGGGGTCCTGGATCGGGACCGTCTCGCCGAAGATCTTGTTGGCCGCGCCGCCCCAGTACTCCAGGACGTTGGCGACCGTGCCGATCTCGCCCCGAGCCGCGTTGATCGGCTTGCCCGCGTTGCGCGACTCGACGGCGGCGAACGCCTCGAGCCGTTCGCGCAGCAGGGCCGATGCCCGTAGCAGGACGCGCCCGCGCTCGGTCGCGCTCATCCTCGGCCAGGCGCCCTGCTCGAACGCGCGGTGGGCGATGTCGACCGCCCGCGTCGCGTCCTCGGCCCCCGCGTCCGCCACCTCGGCCATCGGCTCGCCGGTGCCGGGCTCGATCACCTCCGAGGTCGCGCCGTCCGTCGCGTGCGTGCGCTCGCCGCCGAGGACCAGGAGCTCCGTCGCCATCGCCTGTCGTTCCCTTCGTGAGCGGACCCTTCCGATGATAGGGGCGCCGCGGGCGCCGAACCTCGCGCCGACGCGCCCGCGTATGCTCGGCCCGTCGCGAGGACGTTCGCCGGGGGCCGAGGCAGGGACGGGAGGGCCGATGGGTCGACTCGACGGGAAGGTTGCGCTCATCACCGGCGGCGCGAGCGGCATGGGGATGGTCGCTTCGAGGCTGTTCGCCGGCGAGGGCGCCAAGGTCGTGCTCACCGACGTCGCCGACGAGGCGGGCGAGGCCGTCGCGTCCGAGATCGAGGCCGTGGGCGGCGAGGCGGCGTACGTCCACGCCGACGTGTCCGACGAGGCGGATGCCGAGGCGATGGTGAAGGCGGTCGTGGAAAGGTTCGGCGGGCTGACGGTCCTGTACAACAACGCGGGCGTGATGCTGAGCCAGGACGGCTCGGTCACAGACAACGACGGCGCGACCTGGGACACGACGCTCGGCATCAACGTCAAGGGCGTCGCGTTCGGGTGCAAGTACGGGGTGCCGGCGATGATCGCTTCGGGCGGCGGCTCGATCATCAACGTGGCCTCGTTCGTCGCCTGGATGGGAGCGGCCACCTCCCAGACCGCCTACACGGCCTCCAAGGGCGCCGTGCTCGCGATGACCCGGGAGATCGCGGTCGAGTACGCGCGCAAGGGGATCCGGTGCAACGCCCTGTGCCCGGGCCCGATCGACACTCCGCTTCTCGCTGAGCTGCTCTCGGACCCGGCCCGGCGCCGGCGTCGTTTCGTCCACATCCCGATGGGCCGCCTGGGCCAGGCGGACGAGCTCGCCAAGGCGGCCCTGTTCCTGGCCAGCGACGACTCCTCGTTCATGACGGGCGCCTCGCTAATCGTGGACGGGGGCATCACCGCGGCGTACGTCACACCGGAGGGCTAAACCGGCGGACCTGGGAGACGATAGGAAGCCATGAGCGTTTTCCTGGCGGCCGTCGCGACCGGGCATCCGGCGATCCCCACCAACGGGAACTTCGACTTCACGCCGCTGCTCTACGCGGCGATCCTGATCCTCGGGTTCCGAAGGCTCCGCCCTGGCCTGCTCCTGCTCGCCACCCCCGTGTTCCTGCTCGCCGGGGGCCTGGTGGACTCGATCTCCGACGTCCTCGGCCTGTCCACGCTCACGACCGCATCCGCGCTGGCGCTGCCCTCGCTCCTGCTCCCCCTGCCTCGTCCGCTGGGTCGGCATCACCGCCCTTCGGCCGGTTGACAGGCAAAGTTCGGGTGTGGCTCGATACGCCTGATCCTTCATTCGCCGTTCTCGGGAGGGGGCGTATGTCCGAACGCAGGGTGGGTTCGGTCACCTATCAAGAGGTAGGTGAGGAGTACTTCGAGAGGCGGGGCCTCCGACGACACGCTGGCGTGTGGTCGCTGTGGGCGCTCGGGGTCGGAGCCGTCATCTCCGGCGAGTTCTACGGCTGGAACTTCGGCCTCGGTACCGGCGGGTTCGGCGGCCTGGCGATCGCCGGCGTCTTGATGGCGATCATGTACTACGGCCTGGTCTACTCGATCGCCGAGATGTCGCCCGCACTCCCGCACACCGGTGGTGCGTACTCCTTCGCGCGGTCGGCGATGGGTCCGTGGGGAGGGTTCCTCACCGGCCTGGCCGAGAACGCCGAGTACGTGATCACCCCGGCGGTGGTCGTTGGGGCGATGGCCCTGCTGATGCAGGAGATCGTGGGCGGGCTGTTCGACGTATCCGGCGACCCATTCTGGAACAGCCTGCCGTTCTGGGCGCTGATCTTCTACGTGATCTTCGTGGGTATCAACATCGTCGGGATCGAGGCGACGATGCGGTTCACCGTCACGATCACGGTGCTCTCGCTCGCGGTGCTCGCGTTCTTCCTCCTCGCCGCGATCTTCTCCGGCAAGCTCGATTTCAGCCTGTGGACGAACCAGGCGAAGGACGGCGCCGTGATCCCGGGCGGCGGGGGGCCCATGCTCCCGTTCGGGATCAGCGGGATCTTCAAGTCGCTGCCGTTCGCGATCTGGTTCTTCCTGGCGATTGAGGAGGTGCCGCTCGCGGCCGAGGAGTCCATGGACCCGCGTCGCGACGTCCCCAAGGGATCCGTGTGGGGCATGCACACGCTGCTGATCGCCGCGATCCTCGTGCTGGTCTTCAACTCGGCGCTGCCGGGCGGGGCCTTCCTCTACGGTCAGTCGGGGTTCCCGCTGCTCGACGGCCTGTACGCGATCTTCGGGCAGAACAACGCCACCGAGCTCCTCGGGCTGCTCTTCATGATCGGGCTCGTGGCGAGTTTCTTCACGATCATCTTCGCGTACGGCCGGAACACGTACTCGCTCTCGCGGGCGGGGTATTTCCCGAAGTTCCTGTCGCAGACCCACGGCGTGCGGAAGACCCCGCACGTCGCGCTGATCGCTGGGGCGGTCGTTGGGTACGCCGTCTTCTTCCTGGTCTGGTCCCTCCAGCAGCAGGAGCTCGGCGCGCAGATCGTGGCGGCGCTGCTGAACATGGCCGTGTTCGCCGCGGTGATCTCCTACATCATGCAGATGGTGTCGTTCATCCTGCTCCGCGTGAAGCTGCCGAACATCGCGCGGCCGTACCGGAGCAGGTGGGGCGTCCCCGGCGCGGCGATCGCCGGGCTGCTGGCGGCCACCTCGCTCGTGGCGATCTTCCTGAACGAGGACTACCGTCCCGGCGTGTACGGGGTGGCGATCTACTACGTGCTCGGCGTCCTGTACTTCGCGATCGCCGGGCGCAACCGCCTGGTCCTGTCTCCCGAGGAGGAGTTCGCGCTCACCCAGGGCGAGAAGGGTGTGCCGCAGTCGACGTACGAGACCGGCGCGGCAGCGCAGGAGGCCATCCTCCGCGGCCAGAAGACCGAGGCGGCGGCGACCACGGCGACGCAGTCAGACGCACCGAGCGAGCCGCCTCCGACGGGAACGCCTTCAGGATAGGCGGGGCGAAGCGCGAAGGGTGGAGCGGCGGGCCCGCGGAGCGGGCCCGCCGTTCGGGTTTCACACCTCTCCGCGGGCCGGCGCACGCGTTTGACACCGCTCACCGCTGGTTCTTCGATTGCATCCCCAACCGAAAGGCGGATCACCGTGAAGGGTGCCACCGGCATGCTGACCGTCAAGGAGCTCGAAGAGCTGGCCGACGCCGGCGAGATCGACACCGTCCTGTGCATGTTCACGGACTTCCAGGGCCGCTTCGTCGGCAAGCGGATCCTCCCCTACTTCTTCCTCGAGGACGTGCTCGGGGAGGAGGGGCTGCACGCCTGCCTGTACCTGATCGCGATAGACATGGAGATGGAGCCGCTGCCGGGGTTCGAGTTCGCGAGCTGGGAGACGGGCTACGGCGACTTCAAGATGATCCCGGACGTCTCGACCCTCCGTATGGTCCCATGGCTCGAGAAGACCGCGATGGTGATCTGCGACGTCGCCGACGAGCACACGAACGAACTCGTGGAGGTCGCCCCACGCACGATCCTGCGCCGGCAGGTCGAGCGCGCGAAGGCGGCCGGCTACACGTTCAAGGCGGGGTCGGAGCTCGAGTTCTACCTGTTCAAGGACTCGTTCGAGGAGGCCGCACAGAAGCGCTACCAGGACCTGCAGCCGTCGTCGCCCTACATCATGGACTACCACATGCTGCAGACGACCAAGGACGAGTGGATCATCCGGCAAATTCGCAACGGGATGCTCGGGGCCGGGATCCCGATCGAGTTCTCCAAGGGCGAGTTCGGCAGGGGCCAGCACGAGATCAACATCACGTACGCCGACGCGTTGACGACGGCGGACAACCACGCGATCTACAAGCACGGCGTCAAGGAGATCGCCGCCCTCAGCGGGGCCGCGATCACCTTCATGGCCAAGTGGACGATGGACGAGGCCGGCTCCTCGTGCCACATGCACGCGAGCGTGTGGAGCGAGGACGGGTCCGAGTCGCTGATGTGGGACGACGCGGGGCCGAACCACATGTCCGAGACGTTCCAGCACTTCCTCGGCGGCCAGATGGAGTCGGCACGCGAGGCGGCGTGGATGTACGCGCCGTTCGTGAACTCGTACAAGCGGTATCAGCTCGGTTCCTGGGCGCCGACGGCGATCGTGTGGAGCAACGACAACCGGACGTGCGGTTTCCGCGTGGTCGGCGAGCACGGCGGCTTCCGCGTCGAATCGCGGCTTCCCGGCGCCGACGTGAACCCCTATCTCGGGTATGCGGCCACGATCGTCACGGGCCTGCACGGGATCGAGAACAAGGTCGAGGCCCCGACCATGTTCGAGGGCAACGCCTACGAGGCCAAGGACGTCCCGAGGGTGCCCTCGTCGCTCCACGAGGCGATCTCTGCGATGGAGAACAGCGAGACGCTGCGGGAGGGGTTCGGCGACTACGTCTTCGGCCACCTCCTGAACATGGCTCGCCAGGAGCAGATCATCTTCGACAACAACACGGTCACCGACTGGGAGTTGGTCCGCTACTTCGAGCGCGGGTGAGAGGTTCGAACGCGCTGTCGGCGGCTCGCGATTGTGCCCGCCCTTCCCGACCGAACCTGTTGACAATCGAACGTATGTTCGATAGGCTGACTTTCCTCCCCCGTGACCAACCGAGGTCGCGACGGACGCGGGACGACCTCGTCGACGTGGAGCGGAGCCGCTCCCTCACCTGGTGGACGTTCGACGAGGGACGGCGATTCGGCCTGCAGGGCGAGCTCCCGTCGGCGCAGGGCGCCGTGGTGGCCAAGGCGCTGGACCGTGTGGCCAGGGACCTGCCGGTCATGCCGGACGAGGAGGGCTCGGCCGGCACGGAGGCACGTCGGGCCGATGCCCTGGTCGCCATGTCCTCGACGGGGAGCCGCCCCGAGGACGAACCCGACCGGGCGACCGTCATCGTCCATGCCCGCATGGACGGGGTGGATGGCGAGCTCGGCGAGTGCGAGATCGAGGATGGTCCGGCGATCGACGCCGACGCGGCCCGCCGGCTGGCGTGCAACGCGCGACGGCAGACCGTCGTCGAGGACGGGAGCGGGCTGCCGGTCCGTCTCGGTCGGGTGACCAGGGAGCCGCCGGCCTGGATGGTCCGGCACCTCAAGTACCGGGACGGAGAGTGTCGCTTTCCGGGCTGCGGCTCCAAGCGCTACACCCAGGCGCATCACATCGTCTGGTGGGAACAGGGAGGGCGGACGGATCTCGAGAACCTGGTGCTCGTGTGCACGTTCCACCACCGGCTCGTCCACGAGTACGGCTGGCGCGTTCGACGCGAGGAGGACGGGACCGTGAGCTGGTTTCGACGGGAGGGCGAGCCCTACCGGTCGGGGCCGCCCCCGCCACAGGAGCAGCTCATCGCCTCGTGAGGCGATCGGTCAGGCGGAGAAGACGGGTCTGAGCGCCGCGTACAGGTCGCGGTACCGACGGTATGTGTCGTCATAGACCTCGCGGTGTTCGGGCTCGGGCAGGTGCTCGTCGGGCCGATAGGCGACGAAGGCCTTCACGGCGTCCGCCACGGTCGGGTGCACGCCGGACGCGACGGCGGCAAGGATGGCCGCGCCCGTCGCGGTGGTCTCCACGCTCTCCGGAACGCGGACGGGCAGGCCCGTGACGTCGGCCTTGATCTGGCGCCACAGGGGTCCCTTCGCACCGCCCCCGACGATCGTGAGGCGTCGAACGTCCAGGCCGGCGCTCGACATCGCCTCGACGATGTCGCGCAGGGCGAACGCGCTTCCCTCCAGAATCGCCCGCGTCATGTGGGCGCGGGAGTGCGCGAGCGTGAGCCCGTAGAACACGCCGCGGGCCGCTCCGTTCCATTCGGGCGCCATCGCGCCCTGCATGCACGGGAGGAAGATCAGTCCCTCCGCGCCGGGAGGCACGCGCTCGGCCTCCTGCGAGAGCAGGTCGTACGCGTCGCCGAGCCCCTCCGCCTCGGCGCCGCGCTCGATCGGGGCGAACTGGTCGCGCCACCACCGAAGGTTGCCTCCGGAGACGAACCCCGGGTTCTCGAGCAGCCAGGCGTCGGGGTCGGCGTGCGGGTGGCACTCGACGAGCATCGTCGGGTCGTCGCGGGGCTCGCTCGAGGCCGCGCACACGGGCTCGGCGGTACCGACGACGTCGCACACCTCGCCGGGCTCGAACACGCCGGCCCCGAGCGTGGCCGCCATCTCGTCACCGCACCCGACGGCCACGACGGTCTCAGGCCACAGGCCCGTCGCCTCGGCGAACGCAGTCGTGATCGTCGAGATCGGCTCGGTGGCGGCCACGACCTCGGGCAGCATGGTCTCGGGGATGTCGACCGCGGCAAGGGCCTCGGGAGACCACTTCCGAGAGCGAGGATCGAGCAGCGCCATCGAGGACGCGTTCGAGTAGTCGACCGCGACCGCGCCGGCGATCTCGCGAAGGACGTACGTCCCGGGTGACATCAGGAACGCGACCTTCGCCCACAGCTCGGGCTCCTCGTCCCGAACCCAAAGGGCCTTGAAGACCGCGTGCGACGAGTCCAGGTTCGCGCCGACGGCCCGATAGAAGTCCTCGGGCGAGATCCGCTCCGCGACCGCGGCCGCCTGCGCCTCGGCGCGGCGGTCCATCCAGATCATCGCCGGCCGAAGGGGGCGACCCTCGCCGTCACACACCACCATCCCGTCCAGTTGCGACCCGAACGAAAGCCCCTTCACCGCGGAGGGTCCTTCGGGGACGTGTTCGAGGAGCTCGCGGACGCCGGCCGCGGTCGCCTTGGGCCAGGCGTCCGGGTCCTGTTCGGCGGCGCCGGGGAACGGGAACGAGAGGTCGTAGGTCTGGTATGAGGACGCGACCAGGGTCCCGTCCGCCGCATAGAGGGCGCAGTTGGTCCCCTGCGAGCCGACATCGCAGCCGATGACATAGGGGCCGCCCACGGTCATGGCCACGGTCAAGGTCATGGGAGGATGACCACCTTCAGACCGGTCCCCTCCCGGATCGTCTCGAACCCCTGTGCGATGTGGTCGAGCGAGAACCGGTGCGTGACCACGCGCGCGAGCTCCTCCTGGCGCCGGTCCAGGTAGTCCATCGTGATCCGGTACTGCCGGTTCGTGGCGCCGTATGCGCCCAGGATCGCGAGCTCCTTGTAGTGGAGCTCGTTCATGTCGAGCGGGCTCACCGGGTCATGCTTGGGCAGGCCGGCGAAGTACACGACCTTGGCGCGTTTGGCCGCCATCTCGAGCGCGGCCTGCTGCGCCTGCTTCGACGGAGCGGCCACGCTCACGCGGTCGGCCCCTGTGCCTGCGGTCCGCGACCGCACGGCCTCGACGCCGTTGTCTTCCCCGGCCACGAACGCGTCGTCGACGAACGAGCCCACGATCCCCATCGCGATGTCGAGGCGGTCCTGCTTCACGTCGGTCATGTAGATCCGGCTCGCGCCGCGGTCCCGACACATCACCGCCTGCCAGCAGCCGATCGGGCCCGTGCCGAGGATCACGACGGTGTCCCCGAGGCGGACGTCGAGCATCTCGATGCCGTTCAGCGCGCACGCGAACGGGTCGGCGACCGTCGCGAGGTCGGAGGGCAGGTCCTCGGGAAGCGGAATCAGGTTCTTCGTCGCGATGGGCGGCACGGCCGCCCACTCGGCGTAGGCGCCGGGGAAGGGGTCGTACCCGTACAGCAGATGGTGCTCGCACAGGTTCTGGAACCCCTCGAGGCACCACCGGCACTCGCCGCAGGTCAGGATCGAGCCGAGGAACACGCGGTCGCCGGCCGAGACCCCGGGCGGGAGCACGGCCTCGGGCCCGACCTCCTCGAGCACGCCGACCGGCTCGTGCCCGAGGACCCAGGGCGCGGGCGCCTTCGGGTCGCCGTTGAAGAACGTTCGGGCGTCGGTGCCGCAGATGCCGCAGGCCTCGATCCGCAGGACCGCGCCACGCGGGTCGAGCTTGGGCTCCTCGGTCTCGCGGACCTCGACCGCGTTCACGTCGTTCATGAAAGCCGCCCTCATCGGGAGGCCCTCCGCCCGTCACGGCCCGTCACGATCCGAGCTCCTCCGCCAGCGCCTCGTGCGCCTTGTCCGAGCCCCATCGCTCGCGGATCACCCTCGAGAGCGCCCGGGTGATCGCCTCGGGCGAGGCGTGCATGAAGATGTTGCGGCCGACCGAACAGCCGATCGCGCCCGCCTCGACGGCCACCTGCATCCGCCACAGCAGCTCCTTGTCCTCGAGGCGTGAGCCGCCGGCCAAGACCACCGGGATGCCGTTCGTCGCCTCGACCAGCTTGGCGAACGACTCGGGGTCGCCCGGCCAGTTCGTCTTGACGATGTCGGCGCCGAGCTCGGCGCACAGGCGGACGTTCCGCCGCAGGTACTCGAACCCGTACTGCTGCTTGAGCTCCTCGACGGTCGCGTAGGTCGTCGGGAACTCGGCCTCGGCGATGAACGGCATCCCGAGCGCGTCGCACTCGCGTCCGACCGAGGACAGGATGTCGAGCATCCCGGGCTCGGTGTCGCCGCCCAGCGCCGTGAACAGCACCACCGCGTCGGCGCCCAGCACCAGCGCCTCCTCGACGTCGGCGATCTGCACGATCTCGGGCCGGTCGCCGCCGGGGTCGGCGGACGCCGAGAGCAGGAGCGCGAGCGAGGTCGTGGCCGAGAACGCCGGCTCGGCGACCCGGATCATCCCCTTGCTCATCATGATGACGTTCGCGCCGCCGGCCACGGTCTCGCGCGTCCGCTGCTCGATGTCGGCGAGCGGTTCCAGGAACGTGGGCGAGGTCATCCCGTGGTCGAGCGCGCAGATCACCGAGACCCCCGCGGGATCGATCACGCGCTTGAGCCGCATGGCCTTGCCGGTCCTCGTGGTCATCGGACCTCCTTCGTGCTCGCCGGAGCATGCCAGACAAGGCCGGTCCGGCGCGACCCGGGACGGGCGGCCCGAGCCGGTGGCGGGGTGCGCCGAGTCGGCACGAGGTCGCCGCTACACTGGCGCGATGCGGCCGGTCCTGCTGATCGGGCACGACGACTGGGAGACGTTCGGGGTCGCGCCGGGCACGCTCGAGGAGAACGGCGTACCGTGGATCGGGCACCTCTCCCACACGGGCAGGCCGCTGCCCGACCTGTCCGAGATCTCGGGCATCGTGATCTACGGCGGCGTGATGAACGTCGACATGACCGACCAGTACCCGTTCCTGGAGGCCGAGCGCCGGCACGTGCGCGCGGCCGTCGACGCGGGGATCCCCTACCTCGGCATCTGCCTGGGCGGCCAGATGCTTGCGAGGGCGCTCGGCCACGCCGTGTACTCGGCCGGGGTGCGGGAGATCGGGTTCAACGCCCTGTACCCGACCGCGGAGGCCGCGGACGATCCGCTCTTCTCGGTGTTCGGGGACGGCGATCCGGTCTTCCACTGGCACGAGGACACGTTCGAGCTGCCGGAGGGCGCTACGCTGCTCGCGACGGGCGACGAGGTCCAGACGCAGGCCTTCCGCTATGGCGAGCGGGCCTGGGGGACCCAGTTCCACTTCGAGGTCGATCGCGCCGAGATCGACCTGTGGCTCAAGACCGCAGGCGACGACGAGGTCCGGGCCTGGGGCAAGACCCCGGAGGAGATCCGCGCCGAGGCCGACCGGTTCGTCGACGCCCACGAGTCCCGCGCCCGGACGCTGTTCCGCCGCTTCTGGGAGCTCGTGAGCGGCGCCGCCTGACGGGATCCTGCCCTCGCGCCAACGGGCGCCTCGGGCTTACGATCGGAGGGTTGACCCTCGAGGGGAGGCGGTCATGGCCGGCCTGAACGTCGTGAGCTTTCGGCCCGACAGGAGCGACTTCGCCTGGACCTTCGGCGGCGTCGAACCGGTGATGAAGGTCAAGCCCGGCGACGTGCTCGAGGTCTGGACCGAGGACTGCTTCGCCGGCCTCGTGCAGACGGTCGACGATCTGCCAACGGAGAAGATCACCGCCTTCAACCCCCAGACCGGGCCGTTCCACGTCGAGGGCGCCGAGCCGGGTGACACGCTCGTCCTGCACTTCGTCTCGATCGAGCCCTCCAGGGACTGGGCGATGTCGACGACCTTCCCGCTGTTCGGCGCGCTCACGTCCACGCTTCGGACGGTGACGCTGCAGGATCCGCTCGACGAGATCGTGTGGCGGTATGACGTCGATGCCACCCGGCGGCTGGTGCGATTCGAGGCGCGCAACGGCGAGTACGCGATCGAGCTCCCGCTGGACCCGATGCACGGGACGGTGGGCGTGGCCCCGGCGGGTGGCGAGGTGCGCTCGTCGCTGGTCCCGGATGCCCACGGCGGCAATATGGACACGCCCGAGATGCGGGCCGGCACAACCTGCTACCTGGGCGTGAACGTCGAGGGCGCGCTGTTCTCGCTCGGCGACGGCCACTGCAGGCAGGGCGAGGGCGAGACGTGCGGGGTCGCGGTCGAGGCGGCGATGGACACCGTCCTGGTCGTCGAGCTGATCAAGGGCAGAGCGACGCCCTGGCCGAGGCTCGAGACCGACAACCACATCATGTCGACGGGCTCGGCCCGCCCGCTCGAGGACGCGTTCCGGATCGCGCACGGCGACCTCGTGATGTGGCTGGTGGAGGAGTTCGGTCTGGACAAGCTCGACGCCTACCAGCTCGTCTCGCAGATCGCCGAGACGCCGGTGGCCAACGTGTGCGACCCGAACTACACGTTCGTCGCCAAGGCCGCCAAGCGACACCTGCCGAGCGCAGACGTCTACGGCCGGACGCGGGCGGCCGTGAAGGAGGTGGCGCAGGCTTACCGGTCCGAACGCGGGATCGGCTGAATCGGGTTCCACCGCAGGTCTTTCGGCCACTGACTTGCGGGCCGGCCGGGACCGGTTCAGGATTGGGACAACGACTGCTTGGTGGGGGCGCGCCCGCACCCGTTGCTCGTGCCCGCCCCCACGGAAGGGAAGGGGTGAGGGATGGCGGCAACCGCTGACGAGAAGGCCATGATCTCCGAACGGGTCGCGCCCGTCCTGGTCACGAGGACGCTCGGGCCCTTCGACCTGGTCGTGATCTTCGTCGCGATCGTCCTGTTCATCAACAACTCGGCAGGGGTGCAGTTCGCCGGGCCGGCGGTGTACATCTACTGGATCGTCGCGTTCGCGACGTTCCTGATCACCGGGGCGTTCGTGACGTCTCAGCTGGGACGGATGTTCCCGGAGGAGGGGTCTCTCTACGTCTGGACCCACAAGGTCCTGGGCCCCTTCTGGGGGTTCTTCGCCGGCTTCGTGGCGTGGTGGCCCGGCCCGATCTCGCTGGTGTTCATCGGGATCCTGTTCGCGAACTACCTCCAGCAGTTCGCCGTGCTGGCCAAACCCAGCTGCGAGTATCCGTGCCTGTTCACCGAGAACTGGCACATCGGCGTCGTCGTCCTCGCGGTGATCTGGTTCAGCGCGCTGATGTCCTACCTGCGGATGCGCGTCACGCAGAACTACGTGAACGTGCTGTTCTGGTTCTACGCTGCGGCGATCTTCCTGATCGGGTTCGCCGGCGTGTGGTGGCTCCTCCAGGGCAACGGCTCGTCGACGGACTTCGGGACCGGCTGGAACCCCTTCGGGGGTGAGGAGCTCGCGCTGGGGCTGCCCGCGAACCTCACGTTCTTCTCGTTCGCGATCCTCGCGCTTCTGGGGATCGAGACGCCGTTGAACATGGGCGCCGAGGTGACCGGGGGCGAGAAGGCGATCCGCACGTTCCTGCTCTGGGGCTGCGCCATCGTGATCGTCGCGTACCTATGGTCGACCTGGGGCATCATGACAGTGATCCAGGCCGGCAACGCGAACGGGACCACCGGGGGCCCCGAGGCGATCGGCGTCGCCCTCGGGAGGTGGACCGGCGCGGCGGTCTCGCTGGTCCTGGCGTGGGTCGTGCTCACCGTCGGGGTCGTCTACAACTACTCGTTCGGACGGCTGCTGTTCGTGTCCGGCATGGAGAAGAGGCTGCCGCACCAGATCGGCAGAGTGAACCGGAACAAGGTGCCGGCGAACGCGATCACGCTGCAGTCGGTGATCTCGACGATCCTCACGATCTTCATCTTCTTCATCTTCGGCTCGGGTGAGAGCGATCCGCTGAAGCCCTTCTTCATTCTCTATGCCGGCGTGACGATCGTGTGGTGCATCTCGACGGCGCTCCTGTTCCTCGACATCTTTTTCGCCAAACGGGCGGAGCCGGAGCGGTTCGAGCGTGAACGGCGGATCCCGCTGGGATGGCTGTACATCTGCGGCTTCGTCGGCTTCATCGTCAACATCCTGGCCGTGCTGTTCATCTTCGTCGGACCGTGGTACCCGCCGGGATTCCCGACGCTCGCCGAGTGGAACTGGTGGATGGTCGGGTTCACCGCCGTATCGGTCGGGTCGGGCATCGTCATCTACCTGATCTCGCAGAGCACGAGGAGGGGGCAGACCGACGAGGCGCTGCTCGCCGCGGGCGCCGCCGAGCGGGAGGTCGCCGAGGACCTTCCGCCTGGCACCTGATGATCAGCGTTCGAACCGTCGCTGAGGGGCACGCGCAACGCGTGCCCCTCGGCCGTTTTCAGCCGCTCAGCCGGTGCAGCGCCTGGCAGCTCTCACCGAGGACCATGGCGCCCAGCCGCTCGGCGTGGCCCCTCGTGACGTAGTCGCGCTCGACGAACCCGTCCAGCACGCGCTCGAGCGCCCGCCGCGCGAGCAGCGCCGAGATCCAGAACGCCTCGGGCTCCCCCGCTTCGTCCGAGCCGTACAGGAGCTTGGCGGCGGGCACGGTGCCGACGAGCATCTCGAGCGCCCACTCCACCTGCCCGAACCCCCAGGGGATCAGCTCGGACAGCTCGAGGTAGGCGTTCGGGAGCACGGAGGCGATGTACGCGGCCTCCCGGACCCAGGGGTAGCCGCTGTGGACCAGGACGACGGGCTGGTCCTGCACGTCGGTCAGCAACCGGAACAGGTACTGCGGCCTCGCGTGGACGAGGTCGATGTCGGGGTCCCCGCCCCCGCAGTGGAAGTGAAAGGCCCGCCCGTTGTCCTTGGCCACGGCAAGGGTCCGGCGGATCAGGAAGTCGCGGATGGGCTTGGCGTTCTCGCGGGTCTCCCTCCACGCGTCGTCCTTCCACCGCCCGAACGCGTCGCGCGCGTCGGCCTCGCTGGGATCGCCGACGTCCAGGCCCGTGCGGTACGCGACGATCGACTTGTAGGCGACGCAGTTCGGGTCCGACCCGGCCTGCGTCGCCTCGTCGAGGACGCCGGAGACGAGGTCGTCGAACGACCCCTCCCGGTGCGTCAGGACCCACGGCTCGAGGCGGGCGACGCGGTGCACCTTCACGCCGATCGACGCCTCGAACTCCGGCGCCGTGATCGGCGGCTGCGGATAGCCCTCGTCCGACAGGATCGCCACGACCCCGGCCGCGTCCAGCAGGCCCCTCGTGTACGCGACCGGGTCGGCGCGAAGGGCCTTCGTGCGCGCCTCGACCACGGCGGCCCGGTTCGGCTCGCACCCGAGGTGCGCGGCCAGCCACCCATGCAACGCGATCGCGAACACCGTCGAGCCGGACAGCGCGTGCACGAACGGCCAGAGCTCGTCCTTCATCTGCGAGGACGACGCGAACGACTCGCCCAGGAACATCATGCGCGTGTCGAACCCGTCGGGATCGCGTTCGAGCACGTCGTCGAGGCGGTAGGGGTGCGTGTGCGCGTCCACGATCGGCACGCCCGACAGATCGATGCCCGCCACCGTCCCTCCCCCTCAGTATCGCCAGCGATGGGCCCGTGCCACCGCGTCGTCGTCAAGGTCCTCGAACGCGGCGAGCTCGCCCTTGCGCGTGGCGACGAACGAGTCGAACAGCATGTCGCCCATCGCCTCCCGCAGCATCGTCGAACGCTCGAGCTCGGCGATCGCCGCCTCGAGGGAGGCCGGTAGCTGCGTCACCTTTCGCTTGCGCCGCTCGGCCGCCGATAGCGACCCCGGGTCGACCGTGACGGGTTCGGGGAGACGGAGGTCGCGTTCGAGCCCGTCGAGCCCGGCCGCCACGATCGCGCCGAGAGCCAGGTACGGGTTGGCCGAGCCGTCGACCGGTTTGATCTCCAGGTTCGCCTCCGCGGGGCGGTCCCCGGTCATGCCGGTCACGAAGCGCAGGCCGGCCTCGCGGTTCTCCCGCCCCCAGCACGCCCACGGGCCGGACCAGCGGTGCGGCTGAAGTCTCAGGTAGCTCACGATCGACGGGCACGAGACCCCGACGACGGCCGGGAGCGACGCCAGGACGCCCGCCGCGAAGGACTCGGCCTGCCGAGTCATGCCGTCGGGCCCGTCGCCGCCGTGGAAGACGTTTCGGCCCCGGTCGTCCCACAGACTGAGATGCAGGTGGTCGCCGTTGCCCACGAGCCCCGCGAACACGACCGGCGAGAACGACACCGCCATGCCGTGTGCCTTGGCCACCGCCCGGATCGTGTGGCGCGCGATCAGGTTCGTGTCCGCGAGCGCGACGCCGGCCTTGTGCGGCACCGAGAGCTCGAATTGGCCGGTCGAATACTCGGGGTGGAACTGCATCACGCCGGTCCCCTGCGCCTCGAGCGCCCGGATCAGGTCGCCGGCGAAGCCCTCCTGGTCGACGAGGACCGGCGCGCTGTATCCGGGGCCGGTGTGCGCGGGCGTCGGGTCGGGCTCGTCGGGGTCGCCGGGCCGGGTCCGCCACCCGAGGAAGAACTCCAGCTCGTACGCGCCGCGGAGCTCGAGGCCCGCGTCCTTCAGGCGCTCGAGCATCCGGCGCGCGAACGATCGTCCGCACGGCGGCCACGGCTCGCCGTCCTGCGTGCGCTGATCCACCGCGGCCATCGCCCAGCCCGGCGACGCTGCGAGCGCGACCGCCGACGCCGGATCGGGGATCAGCCGGGTGTCGCCTGCGGGCCCCTCGATGCCGGGGGCCGAGGTCATCGTGTCGTTGACGAGGAAGACCGAGAACGCGTTCGACAGACCCACCCCGTACCTGGCGACCTCCTCGAAGCGCCGCAGCGGGACGATCTTCACGCGCGTGACGCCGTCGGGGCCGACGACGGCCAGCGCGACGGCCTCGACCCCCGCCGCGGCCAACCGCTTGGCCGCCGCGGCCGCCCCGGGGGCGCCGGCCGCCCTCGGCCGCTGCGGCGCCGAACGGGTCCTTGCTGATGGGCTCAGAACAACTCCAGGTACTCCGTGCGCTCCCAGTCGCTCACCCAGTCGGCGAGACGGGAGAGCTCGTAGCGCCGCATCGTCGTGTAGGCATCGACGAAGTCCTCGCCGAAGAAGTCGCGGGTCGCCGGCTCGGCCTCGAGGGCGTCCAGCGACCCGGACAGATCGGTCGGCAGCTTCTCGAGCGACTCGTCCTCCTCGGCGGGGACGCCGGGCTTGGACGGCGCCGGGGCATCGAGCTTGTCCTCGATCCCCCGGAGGCCGGCCTGGATCAGCGCCGCGCCCACCAGGTACGGATTCGACAGCGCCGACGGCGCCCGGTACTCGATGTGCTTGCTCGCGGCCGAGCCGCCCTTGACCCGGATCAGCGCCGAGCGGTCCTCGTGTCCCCACGAGACGTTCGTCGGGCTGAACGTGTGCCGGCGGCGCCGGCGCAGGCAGTTCACGGTCGGCGCGATCACCGCGTCGATCGCCTTCGCGTAGGTGAGGACGCCGGCGATGAACGACCGGCACGTGTCGTTCATACCGTCGGGGTCGCCCTCGTCCGCGAACGCGTTCTCCCCCGACTCGTCCACGAGCGACAGGTGCGTGTGACACCCGCTGCCGGCCGAGTCGGCCCAGGGCTTGCTCATGAACGTGGCGAGGTAGCCGTCCTGCTTGGCGATCTCCTTGACGCCGTTCTTGAACGTGAACGCGTTGTCCGGGCCCGCCAGGCCCGTACCGGGCGCGAAGTTGATCTCCCACTGTGATCCGGCGTACTCGCAGTTCGCGGTGATGACGTCGACGCCGACGCGCGGCATCTCCTCGACGATCCGGCGGATCGTGGGCACGTAGTCGTTCCGGACGGTGTTGAAGATCTGGTACCCGCGGAAGAGCGGCTCGTGCGTATCGGCGGTCAGCAGGTAGAACTCGAACTCCGAGCCGATCACGGGCTTGAATCCCATCTCGGCGGCCTTGTCGAGGGCCCGTCGGAACACGTGGCGCGGCGTCGCCGCGAGGGGCGACCCGTCGTACCACTTCGCGTCGCAGATCAGCCGGGCGGTGCGATCGGCCCAGGGGACCACCTGGGCGCTGTCGGGGTCGGGGAACAGGAGCTGGTCTCCGTATCCGACCTCCTCGTGGTACAGCGTGCCCGGGACCACGTCCGAGCGCGCGTCCAACACGCTGACCCCGCCGTACATGTTCAGGCCGCGCTCGGCGTAGTCGGCCGCGTGAGCGATCGGGATGGTCTTCGATCGCGAGATGCCGTGCATGTCGGGCAGCTCGAACCGGACGAACCCGATCCCGTCCTTCCGCCATCCCTCGAGGATCTTGCCGACCTCCGTCACGCGTCCTCCTTCCCTGCGACCTTCTCGGCTACCTTCCCGGGGCGTCCTGGCGTCGTCGGCCGTCCCGACCGCGCGGGCCCGAGCGGGAGCGGAGCCAGGATCGTAACGCGATCGACCGAACCGACGGCGGGGACCCTCCCGGGGCGGTCCCGAGGTAGGCTTCGGGCGTGGTCGTCCCGACGACCCGCCCTGCGTCCGTCCGGAGTTCGAGGAGGCCGAGTGGTCCAGGATGTGATCGACGCCAGCCGCACGCGGGTCCTCCCGCTCGAGTTCGCCCGCGGGTACCCGGTGGTGGTGCGCGGCGAGGGCTCGTGGGTCGAGGACGCCTCGGGGCGCCGATACCTGGACGCGATGAGCGGCGGCTCGATGGCGGCGACGCTCGGGCACGGACGCTCGGACGTCGTGGCCGCCGCCCGCGCGCAGGCGGACCGCTTGGCTTTCGTGCACAACGAGCGCCTGACGAACCCGGCCCAGGAGCAGCTCGCGCGCGAGCTCGTCGAGGTGGCTCCCGACGGATTCGCCCGCGCCCGCTTCGTCACCAGCGGATCCGACGCCAACGAGATGGCGATCCAACTTGCCCGCAGCTACCACGTCGAACGAGGCGAGCCGCAACGCTGGCAGGTGATCTCGCCCGCGCAGGCCTACCACGGGCCCACGATGGAGACGCTCGCGCTCACGGGCCGGCCGGGCCTGCACGGCCCGTTCGGGCCCTACCTGGCCAAGCACCTGCACATCCCGCCGGCCACCCCACGCTTCGACCCGACCGGCGAGGAGACGCTGGCCGCGCTCGACCAGGCGCTCGAGGAGGCGGGCCCCGAGACCGTGTCCGCCTACTTCTGCGAGGGGATCAGCGCGGCGGCGCTCCCCGCCTACACGCCGCCCCGACGCTTCTGGGAGGGGCTGGCCGAACGCCGGGACGAGCACGGCTTCCTCGTGTGCTTCGACGAGGTCGTGACGGGCGTCGGCAGGAGCGGGGAATGGTTCGCCGGCAACGCCACGGCGTGCACGCCCGACATCATCGCGACGGCGAAGGGGCTCGGCGCCGGCTACGCGGCGATCGGCGCGGTCCTGTGCCATCAGCGGGTGTTCGACGCGGTTGCCGGCGGGTCGCGACGGTTCCCGCTCGGCCACACGTGGGACGGCGCACCGCTTTCGTGCGCCGTCGGGCTGGCGGTGCTCGACGCGCTCCGGAAGGAAGGTCTCGTCGAGCACGTGCGCGAGCGCGGCGCCCGCCTCCGGGACGAGCTCGAGGCTGCGCTGGACGGCATCGACATAGTCGAGGAGGTCCGCGGGTTCGGCTACCTGCTGGGCGTGTCGTTCGTCGACCCGCGCGACGGGACGACGTGGCTCCCGCGGGAGCTCCGCGTGGCCGCCCGGATCGACGAGGCCGCGTTCGCCCGCGACCTGATCACGTTGTCGACCCAGCCGACGCGGGACGGGTACGCCGCCGACCAGACGCTGTTCGCACCGCCATTCACCACGCCCGAGGAGGACCTGGCCGAGATGGTGTCGCGGTTCGCCGACGCCGTGCGAAACGTGGCCAAGGAGCTCGAGTCCGAGCTCCCGGCCACCCCGACCGCGGGAGTGTCGTCGTGAGCACGGATCGCCTGAAAGCGTTGATCCTGCAGAAGGAGGACCCGACGCCGCCGGGCCACGTGACCGAGTGGCTCGCCTCCCTCGGCGCGGAGGCGGAGACGCACCGGATCGA
>JBKPKU010000044.1:0-2284 GCA_046731295.1 Actinomycetota bacterium | reverse complement strand
ATGTACAGCCGCCAGACCCGCGCGCGGCCCGGGCCAACCTCGGCCACGGCCTCGTCCCAGCTTGCCTCGAGGTTGCGCACCCACGCGCGCAAGGTGAGCGCGTAGTGCTCGCGCAGGCTCTCGACGTGGCGGACCTCGAGGCCGCTCCGCTGGATCGTCGAGACCACGCTGCCGACCTCGTGGAGCTCGCCGTCGGGGAAGACGTACCGGTCGATGAAGCTGTTCGGCCGGAAGCGCGTGCGACCGGCGTTCGGCGGGCGGCCGATCCCGTGGTTCAGCAGCCGCCCGCCGGGGTGGAGCAGCCGCCTGACCCCGCCGAAGTAGGTTCGCAGCTGCGACAGGCCGACGTGCTCGAACATCCCGATCGAGCTGACGGCGTCGAACGGACCGTCGCGCACGTCGCGGTAGTCCTGGTAGCGGATCTCGACGCGGTCGGCCAGCCCAGCGTCGGCGACCGCCTTCTCGGCCCACTCGGCCTGCGCTCGCGAGAGCGTCACGCCGACCGCGCGCACGCCGTGCTTCGCGGCCGCGTGCAGGACCATCCCGCCCCAGCCGCAGCCCACGTCGAGCAGGCGCGTCCCTCGCTCGAGCCCGAGCTTGCGGCACACCAGCTCGTACTTGGCGGCTTGCGCCTGCTCGAGCGCGACGTCCGGACGCTCCCACACGGCGCACGAGTACGTCATCGAGGGGCCGAGCACGATCCGGTAGAACGCGTTCGAGACGTCGTAGTGGTGGGCGATCGCGGCCGCGTCCCGTGCCTTCGAATGGCGGACCCCGCGCAGGCGCGCCTCCTCGCGCGGGATCGGGAGCGGGCGCAGGCCCGAGCGCAGGACCGACGAGCCGGCGAGCCCGAGCACGTCCGCCCACTGCCGTGCGCCGAACGCGCGCAGGCTTGGGATCCGGTCGCGCAGCGCGGCGAGCGCCGCGTAGAGATCGCCCTCGACGTCGAGCTCGCCCGAGACGTAGGCGCGGCCGAGGCCGAGCTCGCCCGGCGCGGAGATCAGACGCCGGAACACGTTCGGCGAGCGGATCAGGAGCGTGGCCGGCGCGGCCGCCGGCCCGAGCCGGCTGCCGTCGTAGGCGCCCACGGCGATCGGGAGGTCTGGGCCGAGGACGGCCTCGAGGGCGCTCGCAACCGTCACGGCTCCAGGCTAACTCGGTCGGCCGGCGACGCTGTCGGCGGCTCGGGATACGGTCCTTGGGCGGGAGGGGGGCCGTTTGCGATGAGACTACTTCGGCGCTATCGTGACCACATGGAGCGGGTCGGCGTGCGCGGGCTCAAGGCGTCGCTCAGCCGATATCTGGCGCGGGTGCGGGAGGGGGAGACGATCGAGGTGACGGATCGGGGCCGCCCGGTGGCGCGGATCGTGCCGGTGGGGATCCCCGAGGACCTCGCGCGGCTTATGGCTGAGGGAAAGGTGACGTGGTCCGGCAAGCCGTTCCGGCCGCCGAAACGACGGATCAAACTGAAGCCGGGTCCTCCTCTCTCCGACTACATCAGTGAGGATCGAGGCTGAGGCTCTACCTCGACGCGAGCGCGCTGATCAAGCCCTTCCTACACGAGGTCGGTTCCGACGACGTCGCGGCCGCCGTGGAGGGCGCGGGCGCTCGGGTCACGTCTCGCCTGTCGTTCGTTGAATGCGGCGCGGCGTTCGCGCGCGCCGACCGAGCCGGTCGCATCCCGAGGGGAGAAGCGTCGAGGTTCGCGAGGGATTTCGAGGCGGCGTGGCATGACATCGCGATCGTCGAGCTCGATGACGAGATCTCGCGCGGGGCGGTCGATCTCGTCCGCGACCAGCCTCTGAGAGCCTCGGACGCGATCCACCTCGCGTCGGCTCTATCCGCGGCGCCATCGGAAGACTCGATGACCTTCGCCTGTTACGACCGGCGGCTCTGGGCGGCGGCCAGGGCGCTGGGATTCGAGACGTTCCCTCCGTCTCCGCCGTGACGGGCCAGAACCCGTTCCCGCCGCGGGGGAACGCCGTAGACCGTGGGTCGGATCACGGGCCGGCGTCGTCCCCCTCGAGCTCGCCCACGATCGCCACGTCGGGTGAGTAGTCGATCGGCGCGGCGATGAGCGAGGGGACGTTCATCGCGAGCGCCTCCTCCAGGCGCTTGGCGAAGTCCGAGGCCGTCTCGCACCGCCAGGCGGGGATGCCGAACGACTCCGCGAGCGCCACGAAGTCCGGGTTGCCGAACTCGGTCCCGAAGTGGCGCCCGAACCGCCGCTCCTGCTTCCACGTGATCGAGCCGAACCCGCCGTCCTCCCACACGACGTTCACGA
>JBKPKU010000043.1:0-3538 GCA_046731295.1 Actinomycetota bacterium | reverse complement strand
CAGATCCTTTGGGTGAACATTCGAGTCCGGGAGCTGGTCGGCTGAAGCTCCCGGGGCTGTGTCGACCTGCAACCGTTACCTTCATCCACCGTCACCGGATCCGCGGCATGCGTGTGTTCATGGTTCGGCGCGTGCGATAGTCGTGCGCCGGAGGCCGCGGACATGATGATGCTCGTGGCCCTGAGTGGGAGGTCGCATGGACGGCCACGGGACGTCCCATCCGTCGGAGCCCATCGTGTATATCGACCATTCCGAAATCCGGGAGGGTGCGATCGAGGAGCTACGAGCCGGGGTCCGACGGCTCGTGGAGTTCATCGACACCCGCGAACCTCAGCTCATCGCGTACGGCTTCTACATCGACGAAGACGCGCGGAAGATGACCGTCGTCGCGGTCCATCCCGATTCGGCATCGCTGGAGCTCCACATGGACATCGGGGGCAAGGAGTTCCGCAAGCTGGGGCACCTACTTCGGCTGACCGGAATCGAGTGCTACGGTCGGCCGAGCGAACGGGCGCTCGACCAGCTGCGGCAGAAGGCAGCAGCGCTGGGAGACGCAGGCATGGTTGTGTCTATCGGGCGATCCGCGGGATTCATGCACCTCGCACCAGCCACAACCTGAAGGAAGGATCCTCCGCGAGCCGGGCGCCGCGACCGACTCGGTGCTGCCGCTGCCGGGGGAGAGATTGAGGAGTCGTTCGTGCGGAACCTAGCGACTTCTCCTCGTGCTCACTACCCGAAGTAAGCTCCGGCTGTGCCAGGTGCCGATACGACGGCAAGCATCGGCCAGTCCGCCCGCGTGCGGCTGTCCGAACTCCTGGCCGCTCTGTCCTTCTCCTCGGACTTTGGACTGGCCAACCGATGGAGCACGTCTTGCGGCCGTGCATGATCGCGCTCCGTCTTCCCGAACCCGATTCCTGAAGGAGGTCAGCCGTGTCACTCGTTCGCGTCCACAACTTCTCGATCTCGCTCGACGGCTTCGGCGCCGGCGAACCTCAGAGCCACGACGCACCGTTCGGCCACGCCGGCGAAAGGCTGCACGAATGGATGTTCACGACCCGATGGTGGCGCGAGATGGTCGGCGAGCCCGGCGGCAACCGCGGCCTCGACGACGCCTTCGCGCGGCTGCACGACCCCGGGATCGGCGCCGAGATCATGGGTGCCGGGAAGTTCGGCTACCCCGGATGGCATGAGGACCCGGAGTGGAAGGGCTGGTGGGGTCCCGACCCGCCGTTCCACACACCGGTCTTCGTCCTATCCCATCACCCGCGCCCGTCGATCGAGATGGAGGGCGGGACGACGTTCCACTTCCTCGACGTGTCGCCCGCCGAGGCGCTCGAGACCGCTCGGGAAGCTGCGGACGAGCAGGACGTGCGTATCGGTGGAGGCGCCACCGTGATGCGCGACTTCCTCGCTGCGGGGCTTGTGGACCACATGCACATCGTGGTGGTCCCGATCCTGCTCGGCCGAGGCGCGCGCCTGTGGGAGGGGCTGGAGGGCCTCGAGAAGGACTATCAGCTCGAGGCCGCCTCCTCGCCCAGCGGAGTGACCCATGTGACGTTCACGCGGGCGGCGTGAGCCGCTCGGGCGCCACTCGTCATACCGACGGCGTGAACCCGACCATCCTCGATGACCCACTCGACGCACAAGGAGGAAACTTCGTCAGGAACTGCTCGTGGACTTCATCACCTCACTGGACGGCTACGGGGCCGCGGAGGGATGGCCCGGATGGTGGGGATTCGAAGGACCCGAGTATCTCGCCTGCATCGACGGGCAGCCGGAACGCGACTACACGATCTTGATGGGCGCGAACACGTACCGTCTGATGTCCGGATTCGCCACCGAATCCAAGGCGTCGGCTTCGGACGAGCCCATGACCGATGAAGGCGCCGCCATCGCCGAACTCGCCAGAGCGTCAAAGATCGTGTTCTCCTCGGCGTTGCAGCCTCCGTTGTCGTGGCCCAACACCCGGCTGATCAGCGGAGATGCGGTCGAGGCGGTGGCGGCAATGAAGCAGGACGGCCCCAGCCCGATGCGCACCCTCGGCAGCCTCAGCCTATGCCGGTCGCTCCTCGAGGCAGGCTTGGTGGTCGTTTCCGGGTGGTCGTCTTCCCCGTCATCACCGGGGGCACCGGCCGCGACCGCATCTACGACGGGTATCCCGATGTCACCCTCGAGATGGTTGCCAGCCGAACGTTCGACGGCAGACTCCAGCTGCTCGAGTACGTCCCCACGGTGCTCACCGGTCCACCCGGCTCGCACCCGGCTTCGTGAGCGCGACTGCTTCCAAAACCGCGCGACGCTCGCGTGGAGATAACGCTCGCCGGAAACTCCTTCCATGAGGACGACACGAGTCGCAGCCTGAAGAAAGAGTGGGCTCGGCAAACTGGGTAGACGTGGGTGATGAGACCCTACCCGACCCCCCACGCCCCTACTGCCCGGTGTCGTCCTGCTTCAGCGCGTCGCCGCCTGCTGCCGGCGCGAAGATAAGCACTTGGAGGTTGGGCGAGATCTCCGCCCCGATCTGAAGGCAGGGCTGGGGAGGAAACGCGGAACCTTTCGTGTCGAGTCCCACCAGACGCTTGACGGATCGTCGCAGAGGTGGTCGCAACTGGTGGCGACCGTCAGCAACGGCTCGCAAGTAGCCAAGCGGGTTCCGCGGCCGCTGCGTTTGCCGGCGGTTGCCTTCGTTTGCGTCCACTCTGCTCCATAAATGCTCCATCCGCGACGCGCGGTGCGCGGGAACGATCCATCTCTCCGATTGCGCAAAAACGTCTTGTAAGGAGCTCATGCGCTTGCCACGGTCCGCGTTGTCGTTGAGTAGAGAATTGAGTTTGCGAGAACCCACGCCGCGGTGATCGCAGGCGGGATCGACGTCGGTCCAGCGCCTCGGTCGAGGTGGACGCCTGGCACCGGTGGCTGGCCGCGGTTCGTCGCCTACGGGCGATGTTCCGGGATCTTCGGCCCCTGCGCGTGGGAGAGCCACGTCGGCGCCCCGAGCGCAAGCACGCGACGCTGTCCCTCGGTCGTGCCGCTGCCGAGCTCGCCGAACCATACGCCCACGTCGCCTCCCAGAACGTTTGTGCCGGCGCCGGTCTCGACGACGACCACCTGATGCCCATCCGTATGCCCGGGCGCTGGCAGCAGGCGGATTCCCGGTAGCAGCTCCACCTCGCCCTCGTGCTCGACATACGTTGCGCCGTCGAAGTCGACCCATTCTCCGATGGTGTAGTGGTCGAGCGAACGCGCGTCGGCGAGCTCGCGTGCCTGGACGTGGATCGGCACGCCCGGGAAGAGGCGGTTGCCGCCGCAGTGGTCGAAATGCAGGTGGGTGTTGATGACGTAGGCCACGTCGCGCGGGATGTTCTCGGGGTGCGGCGTCGGGCTCATATCGTCGATCTCGGGCCTTGAGTCGATCATCCCGGTGTCGACGAGCACGAGCCCGGCCGGGTGGTCGATCGTCCAGATGAACACGGGCAAGCGCTCGCCCTCGACGAGGAGCTCCGCCGCGAGGTGGGCGCGGATCACGCACCGACGCTAC
>JBKPKU010000042.1:0-4162 GCA_046731295.1 Actinomycetota bacterium | reverse complement strand
GCTTGCGATCTGCCTTCGCTGCAGGAGGCGCGCGACAACGCCGACGCGCTCCCCCAGACTTCGGCGATCTACTCTGCCGACGGCCGGCTCATCACGCGCCTGCATGCCGGCGAGAACCGGATCGTGGTCGGCTCCCGGAAGATCCCGGACGTGATCCGCGACGCGGTGATCGCGATCGAGGACAAGCGCTTCTACGACCACCGCGGCGTCGATGCGCGCGCTCTCCTGCGCGCCGCCTACATCGACGCGACGACCGGCGAGATCGTCGAGGGCGGCTCGACCATCACTCAGCAGCTCGTCAAGCAGCTGTACGTCGGGAACGAGCAAACCGTGGCCCGAAAGCTCAAGGAGGCGTACCTGGCCTGGGAGCTCGAGCAGCAGCTGACCAAGGATCAGATCCTGACGCGCTACCTAAACACGGTCTACTTCGGCAACGGGGCGTACGGCATCCGGGCCGCGTCGCAGACGTACTTCGACGAGGAACCCATGGACCTCACGCTTCCCCAGGCGTCCTTGTTGGCGGGGCTGATCGCTGCGCCCGTCAACTTCGACCCGGTCATCCACCCCACGCGCGCGGAGCGACGCCGCAACCACGTGCTCGAGCTGATGGAGGGGCTCGGCATGATCGACGCGGCCCAGCAGGAACAGGCCGCCGCCTCCGCGTTGGGGCTCCGCCTCCCGCCCAAGAAGCAGGCGCACTACGCCGCCCCGTACTTCGTCGACTACGTGAAGGAGTGGTTCCTGTCCAACCCGCGCTTCGGCGACACGCCGCAGGAGCGATACGACCTGCTGTTCGAGGGCGGATTGAGAATCCTGACGACCGTCGATCTCGGGATGCAGCACGCCGCCGAGCAGGCGGTGGGATCGGTCTTGACCGAGGGTTCGGACCCCTACGCGGCGCTCACGGCGATCGATCCGAGGACCGGCTATGTCCGCGCGATGGTAGGTGGCCGCGACTACTGGAACCGCGACGACCGGTTCGCGCGCATCAACCTGGCGACCGGCGGGAGCACGGGACGCCAGGCCGGCTCCGCGTTCAAGCCGTTCGCGCTCGTCGCGGCGCTCGAGCACGGGATCACACGCACGCAGCCGCTGAACGGCTCGAGCGCGCACATCCCGCTGCTGAACGGCACGTACTGGGACCCGCAGAACGCCGAGGGCGGCGGGTACGGGACGATCTCGCTCGAGAGCGCCACGATCAACTCGGTCAACGTCGCGTACGCAAACCTGCTGTCGGTGATCGGAGCGGGCGACCCGTACGCGGGCGCGGCCGCGACCGTCGAGGCCGCCACCCGCATGGGGATCCGCTGCTGCCCGCGGACCTCCGAGCCGAACGGGCCGCTCGCCGCCGTGCCCTCGGCCGTCCTGGGCGTGAACGAGGTGAGCTCGCTCGAGATGGCCTCGGCGTACGGCACGCTCGCCTACGCGGGCCGCCACGTGCAGCCCACCCCGGTGATCTCGGTGACCACGCGGGACGGCGACGTCCTGTACCGGTCCAACGCGCGGGCCGACCAGGTGGTCCAGCCGCGGATCGCCGCCGAGGCCGTGGACATCCTCAAGGGCGTGGTGGCCTCCGGCACCGGGGTGGGGGCGAACATCGGGCGGCCCCAGTTCGGCAAGACCGGGACGGCGCAGAACGCGAGCGACGCGTGGTTCGTCGGCGCGGTCCCGCAGCTGGTGACGGCCGTCTGGGTGGGGTTCCCTCAGGGGCAGGTCCCGATGTGCTGCGGCAACGTCCGGATCTCGACCGTGTACGGGGGCACGTGGCCCGCCTCGATCTGGAACGCGTTCATGACCGTCGCGACGCAAGGCATGCCGCCGCGGGACTTCGGCGCCGCCCCGAACGTCGACTACGTCACCCTCCGCGTGGACGTCAAACGCGGCTGCCTGGCGAACCGGTTCACGCCGCCGCAGGACATCGACGTCTACCGGTGGCCGGCGGGCTCCGAACCCGACTACGAGGTCTGCACGGAGCCCTCCTCCTACCAGCTCCTCGTGGTGCCCTCGGTGAAGGGCAAGGAGCGGCAGGCAGCGATCTCGACGCTGCACAACGCGGGGTTCACGGTGGCGATGGTAGCCGTGCCCTCCGATCGGCCGGCGGGGACCGTGATCGCGCAGGATCCGCGCGAGGGCTCGAGACTGGTCCAGACGGGCACGGTCACGATCACGGTCGCGAACGGCGCGGCGCCCACGCCCGGGCCCGTGAGCGCGGCGGTCCCCAACGTCCTGGGGCTGTCTCGGGGGGACGCGAGCAAGGTCCTTCGCCGGGCCGGGTTCCACGTTTCCGTGTCGGTCCAGCAGCAGTGCGACCCGAAGGGCGAGGGGTGCGAGTACCGGACCGGCGTCGTGTGGTCGCAGACGCCGAACGGCGGCGATCAGGTCGACGAAGGAGCGACCGTCACGATCGTCGTGAACCCCTAGCCGGGCTCGCGCGGGCGCCGGTCCACGGACGGCCCGGCGAGACGAACGAGCTGCCGCGTTCGAAGAACCGCCACGGGCGTTCGCCGCCCGCGTTGACACCGACCCTCGTACTCCTCCCGATCGCCCGAGGCGAAAGCGGAGCACCCGAGAGCAGGATCAGCGAGAGATCGCGCACCAGGTCGGTGCCGTTCTCCGCCCGCGCGATGCCGAACGCCTGCGTGAGACGCGCGGGGCCCGAGCACAGCAGCCGAACATCGTCCGTCCCGCGATTCGCGGCCATGGCCTCGATGCCCTGCAGCGGTTGGGCCGCGCGCAAGAGCACGGCGCTGCCGACGCCGTCGGGCCCGGTTACGACGTTCGAGCAGAAGTGCTGCCCGTAGCTGAAGTACACGTACAGCCGGCCCGGCGGCCCGAACATGACCTGGGTCCGCGCCGTCGGCCGCCCCTTGTACGAGTGGCTGGCCGGGTCGCCCTGCTCGTACGCCTCCACCTCCACGAGCCGCGCGGCGAGCCGGGAGCCGTCCGCGAGCGTGCGCGCGAGGACGCGGCCGAGGAGATCGGGGGCCACCTCGGTCGATGGGCGCGCGAAGAACGAGCGCGGCAGCCGGCGGCCGAGCCTCAACGGCCCTTGCGGAGGAACGTCTTGAGCTTTGAGAGCGGCCAGGCGTTGATGACGTCGTCCTTCGTGAGCCAGCCCCGCTGCGCCGTGGCCACCCCGTATCGCATGTGACTCAGGTGGGTGGTGGCGTGCGAGTCGGTGTCGACCGAGAACTTCACGCCATGGCGACGGGCCCACAGGATGTGCTCGTCCTTCAGGTCGAGGCGGTCGGGGTAGCCGTTGACCTCCAGGGCCGTGCCCGTGCGGGCCGCGGCCTTGAACACCTCCTCGAGGTCGACGTCCACCGGCTGGCGCTTGTTGATGATGCGTCCGGTGGGGTGACCGATCACGTGGACGTTCGGGTTCTCCATCGCGCGCACGATCCGCCCGGTCATCTCGTCCTTGGACTGGTTGAACAGCGAGTGCACCGAGGCCACGCACACGTCGAACCCGTCGAGGAAGTCCGCGTCCCAGTCCACGTTGCCTTCGCCGTCGATGTTGAGCTCGGTGCCGTGCAGCAGCCTCATCTTCGGGTAGCGGTCCTGCCGCTTCCGCATCTGCTCGCGCTGGGCGAGCATCTTCTCGTCGGTCATGCGCTGCATGAACAGGTTCGGCGCGTGATCGGTGACCGCGTAGTACGCGTAGCCGAAGCCGCTGGCCGCATCCAGCATCTGCTCGAGCGTCGCCAGGCCGTCCGTGAGGTTCGTGTGCGTGTGAAGGTCCCCGCGTACCTGCTTTCGGGTGAGCACGTCGGGCAGGGTCCCCTCGAGCGCCGCCTGGACCTCGCCGCGGTCCTCGCGCAGCGTCGGCGGGATCCACGGCAGCCCCAGCCGCTCGTACACCTCCTCCTCGGTGGCCGACACGATCAGGTCCCCGGTCTCCACGCTGAACAGGCCGTACTCGTTGAGCTTGAGGCCCTTGCGCACGGCCATCTCGCGGATCCGGATGTTGTGCGGCTTGGAGCCGGTGAAGTAGATCATCGCCGCACCCCAGGCGTCGCGTGGTACGACGCGCAGGTCGACCTGCATGCCCTGCTTGGTCAACACGGACGTCTTGGCCTCGCCCTTGGCCAGCACACGCTCGACGACCTGGTCGGAGGCGAAGCCGTCCATCACCGCGCCCGCGCGATCCCCGGCCACCAGC
>JBKPKU010000041.1:0-60314 GCA_046731295.1 Actinomycetota bacterium | reverse complement strand
CGCCCGGCGCGGCCCTGGACGACGAGACCCTCCGGGGACTGGCCGGCATGGGGGTAGGCACCCTGATCGTCGGGCCCGCGACGGTGGAGCTGCCGCCGCAGCCGCTCGGGTTCGCCGGGCCGGCGACGACGGGGCTCGCAGACGGAGCGATCACCGCGATCGTGCCCGATGCCTCCACCGACGCCGTCTGGACCTCGCTCGCGGAGGGAGATCCGGTCAGGGCGGCCCAGGTCGTGCTCGGCGAGCTCACGACGATCTGGCAGGAGGCGCCGGGCGAGAGCCGCAGCATAGCGCTCGTGTTGGGCGACGACGCGCCGCTCCCGGGAGCCTTCTTCCCCCCGCTCGCCAGGGACATCGCGGGCGCCCCGTGGCTGACGCCGGCCACGGGGCCGACGTTCGTCGACGCGTTCCCCCCCACCGAGAACTCCGAGCTCGCGAACCCGTCCTTCCGCCGGTTCCCGACCACCTACGTGGCCGCCCTCAAGCAGGCGCGGCGCCGGGTGGAGACCTTGCGGTCGATGCTGCCCGAGACCAGCGTCGCACCCGAGCGGCTGGACACGATGCTCCTGCTGGCCGAGGCCCGCCAGTTCCTGGACTCGACCACCGACGGCCTCGCGTTCATCGCCGCCGTCCGCAACAGCGTCAAGGGGACGGTCGACGACCTGTCGCTGGACACGGTTTCGAGCGTCGCGCTCTCCTCGGACTCGGGCGGGATCCCCGTGACCGTGTCGAACGCGGGGAAGCGATCGCTCGAGGTCTTCGTCCGGCTGGTCGCGCCGCAGCTGCGTGGCGCGCCGAGCGAGCAGGTCGAACTCGGCCCCGGCCAGTCACAGACGCTCCGCCTGCAGGCGCGGCTGCGCTCGACGGGCCGGTTCCCTGTGCGGGTGCAGATGCTCGCGCCGGACGGCCGGCCGATCCAGGACCAGACCCTGATCGTGCGTTCGACGGCCTACAACCGCATCGCGCTGCTGATCACGGTGGGCGCCTCCGTGATGCTGGTGGCGGTGTGGGCGAGGAGGTTCCTGCCACGGCGGACGACGTGACGCCGGAGACGGTCCGGCCACCGAGCGACGAGGCGACGCCCGCGACGGAACTTTCGTCGGGCGAGGCCCTGCCCCCGGACACCACGCGCTCTTTCGTCCGCAACACGGTCGTGATGTCGACCGGCACCGCGCTGTCGCGGGTGACCGGGTTCCTGCGGCTGTCGGCGATGGCGTTCGCGCTCGGCATCACCGAGAACCGCCTGGCCGACGCCTACAACGTCGCGAACATCACGCCGAACATCCTGTACGAGCTCGCGCTCGGCGGGATCCTGACCTCGGTCGTCGTCCCGATCGTCGTCGAATGGATGCAGGAGCGCGGCCGCGACGCGGCCTGGGATGTCGTGCGGCGCCTGTTCACGCTGGCGGTGATCGTGCTGTCGGCGATGGCGGTCCTGGGGATCGTCCTCGCGCCGTGGATCGTGGACCTGTACACCTCGGGATGGCCGCCGGAGCAGAAGGCGGCGAGCGCCGCCCTCGCCACGTTCTTCTTGCGTTGGTTCATGCCCCAGATCGTGTTCTACGGGATCGGCGCGGTGGCGAGCGGCCTGCTGAACGCGCACCGGCGGTTCGCGGTCGTGATGTTCGCGCCGATCGCGAACAACGTGGTCGTGATCGCCACGTTCCTGATCTTCGCTGCCATGCCGGCACCGGCGAGCGGCTCGCACGAGCTGGTGACAGGCGCGCAGGAGCTCGTGCTGGGGATCGGCACGACGCTAGGCGTGGTTGCGATGACGGTCGCGCTGTGGCCGTCGGTTCGCGCGACCGGCTTCCGGTTCAGATGGCTGCCCGGGCTCCGGGACGAGGCCGTCCGCCGCATCGGCCGCCTCGCGACGTGGGTCTTCGTGTACGTCGCGGCCAACCAGGTCGGCTACCTGATCGTGATCATCCTGGCCGGGCCGGTCACCGGCGGGTACGCGGCCTACGCCGCGGCGTTCATCCTGTTCCAGCTGCCCCACGCGATCTTCGCGGTCTCGATCTTCACGGCGCTCCTGCCGGCGATGTCCTCGCGGTGGGCGGCGGACGACGTGGACGGCTACAAGGACCTCCTCGCGCAGGGGATCCGCGCCACCGCGACGATCCTGATACCGGCGGCGCTCGGCTATATCGTGCTCGCGCGGCCGATCGTGCGGCTGCTGCTCGAGCACGGCGCGGCGACGCCCGCGAGCGGCGACCTGGTCGCCGAGGTGCTCGTGTACTTCGCGATCGGGCTGTTCGCGTTTTCCGCGTTCCAGCTGCTGCTGCGCGCGTCGTACGCGATGCAGGACACCCGAACGCCGGCCCTGCTGAACGTCGCGGCGGTCGCGATCAACATCGGGGCCAACCTCCTGTTCTTCGAGGCGTTCCACATGGGCGTGCCGGGGCTGGCCCTGGGACACGCGACGTCGTACGTGTTCGCGTCGACCGCGCTGTTCCTGTTGATCCGCCGGCGGATCGGCGGGATCGGCGGGCGGAGGATCCTCGCGTCGCTCGTGCGCGTGGTGGTCGCGGGCGTCGCCACGGCCGCGACGGCGTGGGTAGTCGCCGAGGTATTCGACGCATGGCTCGGGACGACCTCGATCGGGACGCAGGCGGTGCAGGTGCTGGGGGCTGTGGCCGCGGGTCTGCTGGTGTTCGTCGCCTCGGCCGCGGCGCTGCGGATCGAGGAGGTCGACATGGTCCGCAAGCAGGTCGTCGCGGGATTCCGCCGGTGAGGCTCTCCGACGAGCGCGGGCTGGTCGGCAAGATCGTCGTCCTGTGGCTCGTGCTCGTGGCGATCGTGGTCATCGTCGCGATCGACGGTGGGTCGATCCTGCTCGCGCGCTTGCGCGCCGAGGACCTGGCGGACGACGCGTCGGCATCCGCATCGCAGGCGTACCAAGGGACAGGTGACGAGGAGGCGGCCAAGCTCGCCGCCCTCGACACGATCGCCGACGCAGACGAGCCGGTCCGCCTCAAGGGGATCGACGTCGGCCGCCGAACGGTGACCGTGGTCATCACCACACGCGCGGACACGCTGGTCGTGGGCCGGATCCCGGTATTCGACGACCTCGCGCGCCTCACGGTGCGCGGGTCGTCCGACGTCCCGCGCGACTGAGACGTTCGTACCCGGCGGAACGGTTGGAAGCCGCGTCCCCGGGCATAGACTTCGCATCGTGGCCAAGACGATGCAGCCGGTCGCCGTCCTCGCGGACCGCTACACCCTTGAGGAGGAGCTCGGCCGCAGTCGGACCGGCCTGGTCTGCCGGTCTACGGACCCGCTGCTCCGGCGGGACGTGGCCGTCAAGCTCGTCCATCCGAGGCTCGCGGACGACCCCGCGTTCGCGGAGGCGCTGCGGGAGCAGGCGCGCCGCGTGGCGGCGATGTCGGTGCCCGGCATCGCGCGGCTGCTGGACACGGGCGAGCAGGACGGCGTGCTCTACCTGGTCCGCGAGTACGCGCCGGGCGAGAGCCTGCGCTCGCGCATGGACCGCGAGACCCCGGCCTCGCCCAACGAGACCGTCCGAATCGGAGCGGCGCTCCTGCGCGTCCTGGGCGAGGCGCACGATCGCGACGTCCTGCACCTCGCGCTCGGTCCCGACGACGTCATCGTGGGTGCCGACGGCGCCGTCCACCTGATCGATCTGGCGATCGGCGCCGCGATCGTCGCGAGTCGGCCGAACGAGACCGCCTCCCTGCTCGGCGTCGAGTACCTCGCGCCCGAACAGGTAGCGGGACGGGCGTGTGACGCGCGCACGGACGCGTACGCGGTGGCGGCCGTGCTGTTCGCGATGCTGACGGGCGAGCCGCCCAGGGGTCGAACGTCCGTCCGTGCGGTCCGCGAGGACGTCCCCAGGTCCGTGGATCGCGCGATCGCGCGCGGCCTGGACCAGGATCCCGAACGCCGATACCCGGACGCGCGAGCCTTCGCCGACGCGCTCGAGGGCTCGGTCGACACCGCCATCGTGGACGTGTCCTCCGACGAGGACCGTGCGAACGTGTTCGCTTGGATCGGCGTCCCGCTCATCGTGGTGGGGCTGGCGATCGCACTGATCACGCTGGGCCTGTGGTTCGGAGACCTCGAGGTCGGGGGACCGCTCGGGATCCGCCCCGCCGCGCCGAAACCGTTCCCCGCCGTCGAGATCCCGCCGGTGGCGGTCCGGCCGCTCGCGGTGACCGCGATCGACCCGTTCGGGGACGGCAGCGAGCTGTCCTCGAACGCCGGCCTGGCCACCGACGGCGAGCTCTCGACGGTCTGGAAGTCGGAAGACTACTTCGACGGCGAGCTCGGCAAGCCGGGGATCGGCCTGCTGCTCGATCTCGGCCAGAGCGTGGAGGTCGACGGCTTGCGCCTGTCGACGCCGTACCCGGGGTTCACGTTCGGCGTCGCCGTGGGTGACGATCCGAGCGCGCTGGTGGACCAGGTCGGCGAAGCCGTGCCCTCGACCGCCTCGACCCGGGTTCGCCTGGAAGGGACAGGCCGGTACGTGCTGGTCTGGATCACCTCGGTCGTCCCTGTGGACGACGGCACCCGCGCCGAGGTCGCCGAGGTTCGCGTTGTCGTTCCCGCGGCCGACGCCGAGCGGGTCGGTGCCTGAGCAGCCCGCCCGCGACGAGGACCTGGTTCGCCGGTACCTGTCGGGGGATCGGGCGGCGTTCGCCGCGCTGGTCGAACGCCACGAGCGGCGCGTCTACAACCTTGCGCTGCGCATGACCGGTCGCGAGGAGGATGCACGTGACGCCACGCAGGACGCGTTCCTCACCATGCTCAGAAAGCTCTCGTCGTTCCGCGGCGAGGCCGCGTTCACGACGTGGCTGCACCGCGTGACGGTCAACGCCTGTTACGACCTGTTGCGCAAGCGCCAGCGAGCCCCGTTGCTCGAACGCGGGCACGACGACCTGCCCGCGATTGAGCCCCCCCCGGCCCCCGATCCGGCGGACGACTCGAGCCTGTCGATCGACGTGCGGCGGGCCTTGATGCGGGTGCCCGAGGACTTCCGCGCAGTCATGATCCTGCACGACGTCCACGACCTCAGGCAGGAGGAGGTCGCGGCGATCCTCGGGGTCCCCATCGGCACGGTGAAGTCGCGCCTGCATCGGGGCCGCGTGGCCCTGGCCCGCGCGATGGGCCTGCCCCGGGGCGATCCGGCGGACGGGGAACCCGCGGACGCCCCGGGGTCGTCAGAGGGGACGGTGTCCCCGTGACCCATCCCGACGACCTCCTCGCCGACTACGTCGACGGCACGCTGGACGAACGGCGTCGTGCCGGCGTCGACGCGCACCTGCACGGGTGCACGCGTTGTCGTGAGGAGGTTCGGCTGGCGGGGGCCGCGAGGGCGTCGCTGGCCGAGCTCGAGGACGTGCCGGTGCCGTTCGGCGTGACGGGGCCGGTGATGATCGAGGCGGGCAGGCGCTTCGAGCAGCGGGGCAAGACCTGGGATCGGTTCCGGTGGGCCGCGGGTCTCGCCGCGGCCGCCGCGCTGGTCCTCGTGGTCGCGCTGAACCTCGGCCGGGGCGACGAACAGAACGCGGCGCAACCGGCGGCGGCAGGAGCGACCGGCGCCACCGGCGCCGCGGCGGAGGCCGGGGCCGCGGCCGGCAAGGTGCCGTTCCTGGGGGTCGAGCGCCAGCCGAACGTGACGTACGACGAGGCGGGCATCCAGGCGGTCGCCGTCCAAGCGCGGGACGCCGTGACCGCCGAGCAAAGGAGCGAGTCGCAGGCCGTGCTGGCCGCGCCTGACCAGAGCGCGCGGTTCGACGCCGCAACCGGCGCGAGGCGGTGCATCCAGCAGAGCGGCCTGCCGACCGACAGCCCCCGCGACGTCCTGATCCGGCTGATCCAGGCGAAGTTCGAGGACACGCCCGCATACATCGCGGTGTTCGCCGAGAGCCCGGGGGCGGGCCAGCCCGCCGACCACGTGGTGGTCTGGGTCGTCTCGAGGGGTGACTGCCGCATCCTGAGCACGGCGTCCCAGCGGCTCACCCCGGCCTGAGCCCCGCCAGGGGACGCGGCGCTGGGCACTGCGCGTGCCAAGGACCGAGTGACGAGGCCGAGGGGGTTGGAGAACTGATCTTGTCTCAGTATCCCCAACCCTCTCGGGGACGCGGGCGCGGCTAGGGAGGAAGGACCTGTGCCGAGAGGTCCGGTCCCGCGCCCACGACGAAACGGTTGCAATCGCACACGGCGTAGAGGCAACGGCGACTGCCGTGCTCCGTATGGACGAACTCCGAGTGTCCGCAGGTGGCGCAAAAGACCCTGGTCGAGCCCTCCTTGCTTCGAACGTCGAGGGGTTCGCTGTTCGGTGTCATTGCGCGTCACCAGCGTTTCGAGGCGACGGACTGGCCTTTGTCATGGAACTCACCGTAGGTGGCGTGCACTACAGAGGCATCGGCTACATGGGGCAGTCTCTGTAACGGCCGAAGGACCTATTTGCCTCGGTCGTTGGTCGCCGATGCGGGACCGCCCGGTTTCTGCGCCTCCGTCGGCGGAAACGACGGGGGGATACACCTGCAGGACACGGGCAACCCATGGGGGTGAGAGGCATGAAGTACATCCTCTCCGCGTGTCCCATCCACCGAGGGTGCACGCTCCAGGTGGTCTTCGGACCCGACGCCGATCAGCGCATCCCGCTCCCGGACCCCAATCTCGAGCAGGTAGCGGACCGAGACTTTCCGGGCCTTGTGCCGACCGAGGCAAAGCATCTCAAGGTCAAGGGCCGTGTCTTCGGGCGGGAATGACTAGACGACTGCGTTGACGAACGCTCCTAGGACTCCGAACGCGTCTCCTTGACGCAGCCGACGCCTCGGAGTACGACGAATGAGGCGGCTAACGATTGGGTGGCGCACGCTTGATCACTTTGCCATCCCTCCGCGTGAAGGGACGAAGTCCTGGCGGCGTTCGCGGCGCACAAGGGGGAAGTGACCGAGGATTCCGTGGCTTCGGCTTGAGAGCCTCGCGCCGCGCTCATCGCGTCAAGCCTCTGTCGAGGCGGTACGGAGGCAGCACGGCACCCGGCGTCAGGACGACGCTACATGACACGCATGTGATTCATGCGAGTTCTCTGACCTGCGGATTCATGTATCGCCGCTGACAAAGCGAACGTACTAAAGGTACTCGTAGAGTTACGGGTCGTGAGGTACCGGGTCGAGCAGCTCGCGGCCGCGTGCGACGTCTCGGTCGACACGATCCGCTACTACCAGTCGCGCGGCCTCGTGCCGCCCCCGACCAAGCAGGGCCGGGTCGCCTGGTACGACGACCGCCACGCCGAGCGGATCCGGGAGGTGCGCGCCCTCCGGGGCAAGGGCCTCACGCTCGCGGCGATCGAGCGCGTCCTCGGGGACGGCGCCGATCCGGCCGACGCGGACCTCGCGCTCGCCGTGGCCGCCGCGCGGGGCCAGAGCGCCGAGGACGAGCTCCTCACGCTGGACGAGTTCGCCGACCGCAGCGGCGTCCCCGGTTCGTTGATCCAGGCCGTCGAACGCGAAGGCATCGAGCTCGGCCGCGTCGAGGACGGCGAGACCCGCTACACGGCGGCCGACATCGACATGATTCGCGGGGCGCTTCGGCTCCTGGACTACGGGCTGCCCCTCGGCGAGCTGCTCGAGCTCGCCCGCGACACGAACGAGGCGATGGTGGCGCTGGCCTCGCGCGCCGTCGAGCTGTTCGACCACTACGTCCGAAAGCCGATCCGCGACACGGCCGCCTCCGAGGAGGCCGCGGCGGCGCAGCTGGTCGAGGCGTTCGATGCGCTGCTCCCGGCGGTGACGAACCTCGTCGCGAACCACTTCCGGCGCGTCCTGCTCGACCGGGCCGAGGAGCGGCTCGAGTGAGCGGCCTGCCCGGACCCGAGGAGAAGGCCCGCGTCGTCCGGGGGATGTTCGACCGGATCTCGGCGCGCTACGACCTGGTGAACCGCGTCATGACGTTCGGCATGGACACCGGCTGGCGGCGCCGAACGGTCGCCGAGCTCCGTCTGCCCGGCAACGCGGTCGTCGCGGACCTCGCCTGCGGCACCGGCCATCTGTGCGACGAGCTTCTGGAGGCCGGGTACCGGGCGGTCGGGCTCGATTTCTCGCACGGGATGCTGCTCCACGCCCGAACACGGGCGCCGGTCGCCGAGGCCGACATCCTGCGCCTGCCCCTGGCCGACGGCAGCATGGACGGCGCGACGTGCGGGTTCGCGATGCGAAACGTCACAGACCTCGGCGGGCTGTTCGGCGAGACCGCACGCGTCGTCCGGCCCGGTGGCCGGATCGGGTTCCTGGAGACCGCCGAGCCCGAGGGCCGTGTCATGCGGGCCGGCCACACCGTGTACTTCAACCGGATCGTCCCGCTGATCGGCGGTGCGCTGTCCGACGGCGAGGCGTACCGCTACCTTCCGCGTTCGACGGCGTACCTGCCCGAACCCCAGCTCCTGCTCACGATGGTGCGCGAGGCCGGGTTCGAACAGGTCGAGCGCTTCCCGCTGGCGGGCGGCGTGGCCCAGCTCCTGGTCGCGACGCGCGGATGATCCGGCCGTGATCGGACTCGCGGTAACGGCGTCCCGGCTGGGTCCGGCGTTCGACCTGCTGGCCGCCTATCGCGACGGGGGCTTCTTCTTCGAGCGCGCCGGCGTCGGCCTGTCCACGAGCGGCGACGCGGCCCGTATCCGCGCCGAACCCGGCCCCGAGCGCATCCTCCGGCTGTCCCGTTCGGTCCTGGAGACCCTCGCGGGCGTCGAACGCGATCCCGACGGCCCGACACCCATCGCGGTGGCATCGATCCCGTTCGACGACGGGCGGCCGGCCGAGGCGGTCGTCCCGATCCGCGCCGCGATCCGTCCGGTCCCCGGCGAGACCTGGCAGCTCGAGGTCGCCGCGGCCGGAAGCGCCCCGGCCAGGGGTGAGCGCGAGCGGTGGACCGGTCGCACGCTGCCGCACGACGCGTTCGCCGAGATCCAGCTGCGCCCGGATCCCGAACCCGACGAGTACGCGTCCGCCGTGGCGCGCGCGACCGAGCGCATCAGGGCGGGCGAGCTCCGCAAGATCGTGCTCGCCCGAACGATGCTGGTGAACGCCGGCCGAACCCTCGACGCGAAGCAGCTCCTGTGGAGGCTGCGCGCCGTGGACGCGGACTGCTACGCGTTCGCTGCGCCGCAGCCCGACCAGGCGGTGCGCTCGGTGCTGGTCGGAGCCACGCCTGAGCTGCTCGTTCGGCGGCGGGGCCGCCACGTGGAGGCGACGCCGCTGGCGGGCTCGGCGCAGCGATTCGGCGACGCCGGTCGCGATCGGGCCTCGGCCGACCGGCTGTTCGACTCGCAGAAGGAGCGCGAGGAGCACGCCGTCGTGGTCGAGGACGTCGAACGCATCCTGGGCTCGTTCTGCGAACGACTCGAGCGGCCGCACGAACCCAAGCTTCTCGGCACGGCCAACGTGTGGCATCTCGCCACGCCGTTCCGCGGCAAGCTGCACGCCCCGTCGGTCACCGCGCTCGAGCTGGTCGCGGCGCTGCATCCCACGCCCGCGGTCTGCGGGACGCCCCGCGAGACGGCACGCGAGGCGCTCGAGACGCTGGAGCCGATCGACCGCGCCGGCTACGCCGGGCCCGTCGGTTGGATGGACGCGAACGGCGACGGCGAGTGGGCGATCGCGCTGCGGTGTGCCGAGGTCACCGGCTCGACAGCGCGGCTGTTCGCCGGCGCCGGGATCGTCGCGGACTCGGTCCCCGAGGCCGAGGTCGACGAGACCGAGCGGAAGTTCCGCGCGCTGCTCGACGCGCTCCGCTGGGGCTGAGGTCGCTCAGTCGCCGGCCAGGTCGAGCAGGAGTGGCGCCTCCTCGGAGCCGAAGCCCGCGCGTCGGTAGAAGGAGATGGAGCGAGCAGTCGGCCACACGACGATCTCGGCGACCTCGCGGTCGCGAGCGAACGCCAACGCCTCGTCCATCAGGCGGGCGCCAAGACCCTCGTTGCGGAGGTCGGGCTCGACGTAGACGTTCGTGACGTAGCCGATCGGCCGTTCCCAGCGCCGGCGGCTGGGGTGCGGGATCTTCTCGACCAGCTGGAGCCACAGGCACCCGACGAGGCGATCGTGGTCCTCGGCCACCCAGGCTCGCCACGGGTGGTCATCGGCGAGGACCCCTCGCGCGAACCCGCGGAACTCGTCGAGGAACTCGGCGAACGAGCGGTCGACCGGTGTGCCGTGTTCGACGCGGAAGGTCCACCGCAGGCGCGCCAGCTCGTCGGCGTCGTCGGGCGTGGCGGCGCGAATCCGGGTGGGCGGAGTAGGGAGAGACATCGCTCACATGCTAGAGGCGCGGAGCGCCGCGCCGACCGCCTCTCGCACCGCGGCGTGCAGCTCGACGTTGCGTTCGCGATCCGTCGGCACCTCGACCACGTGGACGCCGCCCGCGGCGCGGGCCCGGTCGACGGCGGGGATCAGCTCGCCGGCGCGCTCGACGAGCGTGTGCCCGGCGCGCGCCGCGCGGCACACGGTGGCCAGGTCGAGCCCGTGCGGCGTGACGAACAGCTCCTCGAACTCGGGCAACTCGCGTTGCGGCAGGAACGAGAAGATCGCGCCGCCGTCGTTGTTCGGCACGACGAAGACGCAGTCGTATCCCCGTCTCGCGCTCCACAGGAGCGACCCGACGTCGTGCAGGAGGGTGAGGTCGCCGCAGAGCGCGGTCGTCGTGACACCCGTCGCCGCGACACCGAGCGCGGTCGAGACGAACCCGTCGATCCCGCTCGCCCCGCGATTCGCGAGCACGCGAAGACCGCCCCGGGGACGCATGTACGCGTCCAGGTCCCGCACCGGCATGCTCGAACCAACGACGAGGGTCGACCCATCCGGCGCCGAGTCGGCAACGTCCCGCGCGATCCGTCCCTCGAAGGGCTGGTCCCACGAGTCGAGCAACGCATCGATGGCCCAGATCGCGCGTTTGTCGGCGTCGTGCCACTCGGATAGCCACGGCTTGTCTTGCGTGGCGGTGATCGACTCGAGCGCCCGAAACACGAGGTTCCCCGGGTGGACCGGGAAGTGTCGTTCCGCGCGCCGGTGCGGGTCGCCGACGATGTCGTCGGGGTCCACGATCACGAGACGATGGGCGGTCCGGACGGCCTCAAGAGCCGGGCGAGACGTCGGTGCCGCCCCGATCTGCAGGAGTAGGTCCGGAACGTGCGCGGCTGCGAAGTCGGCGTTCGCAAACAAGTGCTGTCCAGCGCCCAAGGTGCCCGGGATCCGAGAACCCGACGTGGGCTCGGCGATCACGGGCCACCCGAGCCGATCGCCGAGATCCACGAACCAGTGCGTCGAGATCCGAAGCCCACCGGCGTAGACGAGCCCGTTGCCCCCGCTCGTGACGTAGTCTGCGAACTCGGCCACGTCGTCGTCGTCGGGCATCTCGCCCTCGCTGAGGCCGATCCCGGCAGGCGCGACCGCGAACCCTGCGCCCAGGTCGACGGGTTCGCCAGACGCGACCAACGGCTCGCGGAACGGCAGGTTGACGTGCACGGGACCGGCGGCGCAGGCCTCGCGATAGGCATCGGCGCCCAGCATGTACCAGGAGCGGCCGGCGTCCGGACCCTCGGCTGGGATCGGTGCGTCCGTGAACCATCTCGCGTACTCGCCGAACAGCTCGATCTGATCGATCGTCTGGTTGGCCCCGACGCCTCGTAGTTCGGGTGGGCGGTCCGCCGTGAGCACGATCATGGGAACCCGCGACATCGACGCTTCGACGATCGCCGGAAACAGATTCACCGCCGCCGTCCCGCTGGTGGTCACGACCGCCGTCGGAACCCCAGAGGCCTTGGCAAGGCCGAGGGCGAAGAAGGCCGACGAGCGCTCGTCCAGATGCACATGTAGCCGGATGTCGTTATGGCGGGCGAGCGCGAGCGCGATCGGCGTCGAGCGCGAGCCCGGCGACACACACACGTCGCGCAGGCCGAAGGAGGCAAGCGCATTGACGAACGCGGACGCGCATGCGAGCGCGACGTCGCCCTCGCTCACGAGGCCTCGCTCACGCGACCAGCACCTCGATCCACAGCCCGAGCGCGAGCAGGACCCCGAACACGATCTGCAGCCGGGCCGTCCCGACCAGCACCCCGATCAGCGCCAGACCGCTCGCGTGACCGATCGTCCGAATCGGTCCGATCGCGGCCAGAACCGCCCCGAACGCGAGCAGCGACCACGCCGGCAGGCCGCTCCCCCGATCGATCGCGTCGACGATCACCCCGGCCAGCAGCGCGACGAACGACCCCGAGACGCACAGCCGATAGAACCTCCGCGTGCGCCGTTCGCCCAGGCGCACCGCGAGCGTGCGCTTGCCGGCCACCGCATCGGTCGGGATGTCGCGAAGGTTGTTCGCGACCAGGATCGCGACCGCGAGCAGCCCCATCGGCACCGAGGCCCACCAGGCCGCGTTCGGCACCGTCTCGACCTGGACGTACGCGCTCCCGGCCGTCGCCATCACGCCGAAGAACACGAACACCATCAGCTCGCCCAGGCCGAGATCGGCGTACGGCCTCGGCCCCCCGCTGTACAGCCACAGCGCGAGCATCGCGATCGCGCCGATCGGGACGAGCCACCACGCGGTCGCCGCCGCGAGCGCCAGCCCGGCGAGCCCGGCGACCAGGACGCAGGCGAGCGAGGCGATCAGCACCGATCGCGGTGCCGCCACGCCCGAGGACGTCAGCCTGGGCGGGCCGAGCCGTTCGGCCGTGTCCACGCCGCGGATCGCGTCGTTGAAGTCGTTGGCGAAGTTGACGCCGACCTGCAGCCCGAGCCCCACCAGCAACGCCGCGACGAAGCGCCACGCGATCGCCGTCCCGGCCGCGGCCGTCCCGACCAGGACCGGGGTGATGCTCGCGCCGAGCGTTCGGGGGCGCGCTCCCTGGACCCAGACCGCCAGGCGGCTCACGGGCGCTTCGGGAACCTCGAGAAGTCGGGGGCGCGCTTCTCGACGAATGCGTCCCGCCCCTCCTGCGCCTCCTCGGTCATGTAGTAAAGGAGCGTCGCGTCGCCGGCGAGCTGCTGGACGCCGGCGAGTCCGTCCGTCCCCGCGTTCGAGCCGGCCTTGAGCAGCCGAAGCGACAACGGGCTCATACGAAGGAGCTCGCGACACCACTCGACGGTCCGCGTCTCCAACTCGTCCAGCGCGACCACCGCGTTGACCAGCCCCCATGCGAGCGCGGTCTCGGCGTCGTAGCGGCGGCACAGGAACCAGATCTCCTTCGCGCGCTTCTCCCCGATCTGGCGCACGAGCAGGTTGATCCCGTAGCCGCCGTCGAACGAGCCGACCCGGGGCCCGGTCTGCCCGAAGATCGCGTTGTCCGCGGCGATCGTCAGGTCGCAGCACACGTGCAGCACGTGCCCGCCGCCGATCGCGAAGCCCGCCACCATCGCGACGACCGGCTTGGGGAGCCGCCGGATCTGGATCTGGAGGTCGAGCACGTTCAGACGTCCGATCCCCTGCTCGTCCACGTACCCGTCGTCGCCACGGATCCGCTGGTCCCCGCCGCTGCAGAAGGCCTCGGGCCCCTCGCCGGTCAGGAGGATGACCCCGATCTCGGGGTCGTCACGGGCAGCGTCGAACGCCTGGATCAGCTCGCGGACCGTGAGCGGCCGGAAGGCGTTTCGGACCTCGGGCCGGTCGATCGTGATCTTGGCGATGCCGTCGGCGGTTTCGTAGCGGATGTCTGTGTACGTGCCCGAGCCCTTCCAGGCCGGGGTTCCTGTGGGGGTCGACGTCACGACCGCTCACTCCTAGAGCGAACACTCAAACGATTGGCTAGCCTATCCGATGTGTCGGCCCTCGAACACGTCCGCCCGGCCGAGGGCGACCTGGTCGCCGTCACGCTCCCGCCCGGCCCCGCCTGGCTCGACCTGCTGACCGAGACCTGGGACGCGGGCGCGGCGCTGCTCCCGATCGACGATCGGCTCCCCGCCGTCGAACGCGCCGCGCTGATCGAACGCGCCCGGCCGACCGTCACCCTGGACGGGTCGGGCGGACGCCGGGTCGAGGGCGAACCCGTCGAACCCGGCATTGCCCTCGTGATGCACAGCAGCGGGACGCGCGGGACACCGGCGTTCGCACAGTTCGGCCGCGAGGCGATCGACGCGGCCGTGTACTCGTCCTCGTTCGTCCTCGGCGCGACCAGGGAGGATCGCTGGCTCAGCTGTCTCCCGCTCGCCCACGTCGGCGGGCTGCTCGTGGTGCTGCGCGCCCTGCTGCTCGGCGCGCCGGTCGCGGTGCACGAGCGGTTCGACCCGCTGGCCGCGCTGGCCGAACCCGACGTGGCGTTCACCTCCGTCGTCCCGACGATGCTCGCCCGGCTCGTCGAGACCGGTTCGAACCTGTCGACCTTCCGTTCGATCCTGGTGGGTGGCGCACACCTGTCGGCCGATCTGCGATCGCGCGCCGAAGACGCGGACGCCCGCATCGTCGAGACCTACGGCATGACCGAGTCCTGTGGCGGGGTCGTGTACGACGGCGTGCCGCTGCGCGGCACCGAGGTGCGGATCGCGACCGAGGGTCAGATCCAGCTGCGAGGCCCGACGCTGATGCGCGGCTACCGGCGGGGCGACGGCGAACCTTTTACGCCCGACGGCTGGTTGCGCACCGCGGACGTCGGCGAGATCGAACCCAACGGCCACCTCCTCGTCGCCGGCCGCGCCGACGACGTCGTGATCACCGGGGGCGAGAAGGTGTGGCCCCAGGCGGTCGAGGCCGCGCTGCTGGCGCATCCGCGGGTGCGCGACGTCGCCGCGGCGGGCCTCCCCGACGCCGAATGGGGCGAGCGTGTCACGGTGTGGGTGGTCCCGGCCGATGCCGCCGAGCCGCCGACCCTGGAGGACCTCCGAGCCTTCGTCGCCGATGGCCTCCCCCCGTACGCCGCCCCTCGCGAGCTCCTCCTGGTCGAACGGTTGCCCCGCACTGCCTCGGGCAAGGTTCGCCGGGCTGATCTTCCGAGGGACTGAACGGGAATAGGCTCCGGTTATCCTCGGTAAAGGAGCCGCATCGCATGGTGGAAGAGCGTGACATCGTCATCCTGGGTTCGGGTCCGGCCGGATACACGGCCGCCCTGTACGCCGCCCGCGCGAACCTGCGCCCCCTCCAGCTCAAGGGAATCGAGGCCGGCGGGCAGCTCATGCTGACCACCGACGTCGAGAACTACCCGGGTTTCCCCGACGGCATCCTCGGCCCCGAGCTGATGGACGCGTTCGAGAAGCAGGCCGGCCGATTCGAGGCCGACATCGTGGCCCAGACCGCGACGCGCGTGGATCTGTCCGAGCGTCCGTTCGGCGTGTGGGCCGGCGATCAGGAGTGGCGGACCAAGACCCTGATCCTGGCGACGGGCGCGAGTGCGCGCTGGCTCGGCGTCCCGGGCGAGGACTCGCTCCGGGGTCGCGGCGTGAGCGCGTGCGCCACCTGTGACGGCTTCTTCTTCCGCGACCGCGCCCTCATGGTCGTGGGCGGGGGGGACACCGCGATGGAGGAGGCCACCTTCCTGACGAAGTTCGCGCGCTCGGTCACGATCGTCCATCGGCGCGACGAGTTCCGCGCCTCCAAGATCATGCAGGAGCGCGCGCTGTCGAACCCGAAGATCGACGTGATCTGGGACTCGGTGGTCGAGGAGATCCTGGGCGAGGGCTCGGTGACGGGCGCTCGGCTCCGGAACGTCCAGACCGACCAGGTGCGCGAGCTGCCGACGGACGGCGTGTTCGTCGCGATCGGCCACACACCCAACACCGACCTGGTCAAGGGCCAGGTCGAGCTGACCGACGCCGGGTACGTCGTGGTGGACGAGCCGACGACCAAGACGAACGTGCCCGGCGTGTTCGCTGCCGGCGACGTCACCGACGTGATCTACCGTCAGGCGGTGACCGCGGCGGGCCAGGGCTGCAAGGCGGCGATCGACGCCGAGCGCTACCTCGAGGAGCTGGCGCACGGATGACCCGGCCGTGGGTGGAATAGTCGGGCGCCGGGACGGGGTTCAGACTGGGAACGGCTGCTGATGCGGAGAAAGGGATGGCTGTGGCGCTGATCGGTGACGTGACGGACGGCGACTTCGAGGAGCGCGTGCTCGGATCGCAGACGCCTGTGCTGGTGGACTTCTGGGCAGAGTGGTGCGTGCCGTGCCACATGGTCTCCCCGGTCGTCGAGGAGATCGGTCGCGACAAGGGCGAGTCGCTCGAGGTCGCCAAGCTCAACATCGACGACAACCCCGAGGTGACGAGGCGGTACGGGGTGATGAGCATCCCGACGCTGATGCTGTTCAAGGACGGCCAGGAGATCGCCCGCGTCGTCGGCGCACGCGGCAAGGACGCGCTGCTTCGAGAGATCGACCCGCACGTTCCGGCCCCCCGCTAGCTGCTGCGCAACACACGTCGGCGCTCCATCGGCGCCGCCGCGTGTTGCCGGGATCCCCCGCGGGAACGGAAACTTTCGACGATGGACCTGATCCGTCCTGGGGCGCGAGGCGAAGCCGTGCGCGACGTGCAGCACCGTCTGCTCGCCGCGGGGTTCCACGTGGACGCCGACGAACTCGAGGGGACGTTCGGGAGCTCCACGGAGTCCGCGCTTCGTGCGTTCCAGCAGGCACGTGCCCTGCCCTCCGACGGGATCCTGGGTCCGGACACGTGGGAGCAGCTCGTCGAGGCCGGCTACCGGCTCGGCGACCGAACGCTGTACCTGCGCTCCCCCGCCTTCCGTGGCGACGACGTTCGCGAGCTCCAGCGCATGCTCAACGTGCTCGGCTTCGACGCCGGCAAGGAGGACGGGATCTTCGGTCCCGGAAGCGACCGGGGCGTCCGCGAGTTCCAGCGAAACGTCGCGTCCAGGGCCGACGGTATCGTCGGGCTCGAGACCGTGCGTTCGATCGGCCGCTATCGACCCGCGGCCGAGGCGCCGAGCCGTGCGGTGGTGCGCGAAGGTGAAGCCGCCCGCGGGCCCGGGATCGCCCTCTCCGGCGCGGTGATCGCGCTGGATGCCGAGCGGGTCGAGGTCGACGACGACGACGTCTCGCTGGCGATCGCCCGAGAGATGGCCGAGCGACTCCAGGAGGTCGGCGCTCGTCCATCGTTGCTACGCAACGATCTCGAGGATGTTGCCATCGGCGATCGCATCTACCGCGCCAACGTCGCGGACGCTGCGGCGCTGATCTCGGTGGCCGTCGGCACGGGCGAGCAGGTCGAGCGAGGGTCCGCCTGCTTCTACTACGGGACACGGAGCACCCACTCCCCCATGGGGCGCCGCCTCGCCGAGTCGATCCAGCAGGCCCTGCTTCGGGGCCTCGGCGTCGCCGACGGTGGGCTGCACCCGCGATCGATCGCCATCCTGCGCGAGACGCGGATGCCGGCCGTTCGGGTCGAGCCCGCGGTGGGGACCGACCCCGCCGATGCGACGCGTATCCGCGATCCGGCCTTCGCGAGGGACGTCGCGCGTTCGGTGGTGGAGGGCATCCGGGCCTTCTCCCGGCCGCCGGTCGCCGCGCGCTCGAGCTGACGTATCAGTCTCGGGCCCGTCGGCCGAACGCCAGCAGGACCAGCCCGAGCGCCAGGCCGAGTGCGACGGCGATGGCGGCCCGCCGAACCTCGCGTCCCGAGGGAAGCTCCACGTTCGCCATCGTACGCACGTCGCGTCGGCCTCGCGGGCGACCGGACCATGCCCGGAAAGCCGTGCGCTGCAAGTGATTTCGAACGATGTCGAGCTAGTCGGGGGCCCGGCCAGGTCCCGAACCGATGATCTCGGACACGATGCGCTCGAGGTCGTCGGCGGAGCCGAACTCGACCACGATCTTGCCTCGACGCTTGCCCATCTGGATCTGGACGCGGGTCGCGAGCTGTTCCGAGAGCAGCTCCTCGACCTCGGCCAGGGGGTTCTCCGAGGGTTCGGGGACGGCGGCCAGCGCAGCGGGGCGCTCCGGCTGGGACGGGTGTTCGAGGTAGGTGCGGACCAGCTCCTCGACCTCCCGAACGGACAGGTCCTCGGCCGCGATCCGCAGCGCAAGCGAGCGCTGGGCATCCGCGTCAGCGAGCGTGAGCAGTGCCCGCCCGTGGCCGGCCTGGATCCGGCCCTCGGCCAGGAGCGCCTGAACGTCGGGGGGCAGATGGAGCAGGCGGATTGTGTTCGCGATGTGCGAGCGCGACATCCCCAGGCGTTCGGCGAGCGTCTCCTGCTTCAGCCCCAGCTCCTCCAGGAGCTCGCGGAATGCCTCCGCGAGCTCGATCGCGTTCAGGTCCTCGCGGTGGATGTTCTCGATCAGGGCCTCGCGCAGGGACTCCGCGTCGTCGCTCTCGCGGATCACCGCGGGCACGGTGGCCAGGCCCGCCAGCTTGGCCGCCCGGAGGCGACGCTCCCCGGCGATCAGCTCGAACCCGGAGCCGGTCTTGCGCACCACGATGGGCTGCAGGACCCCGACCTCGCGGATCGACAGGGCGAGCGCGTCCAGCGCCTCGTCCTCGAACGTGGTCCGAGGCTGCCTCGGGTTCGGCGCGACCGCACCCACCGGGATCTCCAGGAGCCCGGCCCCCTCCTCCACCGCCCCGGGGATGAGCGCGGACAACCCACGCCCCAAACCTCCTCGTTTCATCAAGACCCCCCTCTGCGGAACAGGCGCTTCAGGCGCTTGCCGCCACTGGAGGCCTGCGCCTGCTCGGCCTCGTCCTTCGAGCGGTCGCCGTTGCCCGCGACCACCGACAGATCCTCCCTCGAGGCCTCCTCGGCCGCGGGGCCGACGTCCGCACCACCGTTGGACTCCGAAGCCTCGACCTCGCGCCGCGCAGGTTCGGGTGCGGGGACCGCGGCCTCGGCGTCGGGTTCGGGGTGAGGTGGCGGAGGGTCGAGTGCTGGCTGGGGGTCGGACGCGACGAGATACCGCTCCTTCTCGCTCTCCTCGAGGTCGGGCTCAACTTCGGTCTCGGGGTCGGCGCCGGCCGAGGCCTCGTCCATGACATCCGCGGTCTCGGGGTCGGCGCCGGCCGAGGCCTCGTCCATGACATCCGCGGGCTCGGGTTCGACCTCAGGCCCACGGACCGCGCCCTCGGCAACCCGGGGTACGGGCTCCTCTTGCTCCGGCGGGGTCGATTCCTCGACGTCATCGGGACCGACCAGCGGCCGGGGCGCGCGGGCGGGCGGCCGCTCCGGCGGCGGCACCACCACGGTGGGCGGGTCCTCGACACTGGGCAGCGGAGACTCGTCGGGCAGTCGTGCCGCCACCTCCCTGGCCAGGTTCCGGTAGCTCTGGGCCCCCTTGGAGCTCGGGTCATACACCGTGATCGGCTGCCCGAACCCCGGCGCCTCCGAGAGACGTACCGTGCGCGGGATGATCGTCCGGTAGACGCGATCGCCGAAGTACCGGCGCACCTCGGCCACGACCTGCTCGGACAGTTTGGTCCGCGGGTCGAACATCGTCATGACGATGCCGGTCAGCCGCAGGGACGGGTTGACGTTCTGCTGCACCAGGCGGACGTTGCGGAGCAGCTGCCCGAGGCCCTCGAGCGCGTAGTACTCGCACTGGATCGGGACGATGAGCTCCTCGGCGGCCGCCAGGGCGTTCACGGTGAGCAGCCCGAGCGATGGTGGGCAGTCGAGGAAGACGTAGTCGTAGGCGCCGTCCTCCCGCAGGGGTTCCATGGCCTTGCGCAGGCGGAGCTCGCGCGAGAACTGGCTGACGAGCTCGATCTCGGCGCCGGCCAGGTCGATCGTCGAGGGGATCGCGAACAAGTTGTCGATCGGGGTGGGCACGATGGCGTGCTCGATCGGGGCGTCGGCGGCCAGGACGTCGTAGACGTTCACGTCCCGCTCCTCGTGCCGGATCCCGAGGCCGGTGGACGCGTTGCCCTGCGGATCCAGATCGATCACGAGCACCCGATGACCGAACTCGGCCAGGGCCGCACCGAGGCTCACCGCGGTCGTGCTCTTGCCGACCCCGCCCTTCTGGTTGGCGACCGCGATGATGCGCACGCCCGCCGATCCGCCGCCCTGTCCCATCGAACGCCCGGGCGTGGTCTGAGAAGCCCTCGAAGAGCGTTGCCCTGCAGTTCGTCCGGTCCCCGGCGCCTTCGCGACTCGTTTGGTGACGGGCTTCGGCTGGGAGGACGAACGCGCCCGGGAAGTGGAGGCCTTCGTCACTGACGAGCCATGATAACCAGGGGTCCGGCGCTTTCAAGCACGGGGGTGCGTATGACCGCCTCCAGGACAGCCCCGGCGGGTACCTCGATCGATCCCTCTTCGCCCAGCTCCCTGCCCCCGAAGTAGACGAGCCGGCCGCCGGGCCCCAGGACTCGCTCGGCCGCCTCCCACGATCGCTGGAGCGGCGCGAACGCCCTCGCGAGGCAGGCGTCGGCCCGCGCCGCGACCTCCTCGGCGGGGCCGGCCACCACCCGGGCGTTCGGCAGGCCGAGCTGCTCGACCGCGAGCTCCAGGAAGGCGGCCCGGCTCTCCCGCCGGTCGATCAGGACCATGCGAACCTGTGGGAGCGCGATCGCCACGACGATGCCCGGCAGCCCGGCCCCCGATCCGAGGTCGTAGACCAGCCCGGCCCCTCGTACGAGGGGCGCCACGCGCAAGCTGTCCAGGATGTGGCGCTCTCGGATGCGGGCGACGTCGGACCGGGCGATGGCCCCCAGGGGAACGGCGCGGCCCGCCAGCACGCGCTCGAACCCGATCAGCCGCGTTGCCCGGTCATCGTCGAGATCCACCCCGAGCCCCTGGGCCTGCCTCGACAGGTCCGTGGCATCGCGCGATGTTTCACGTGAAACGGCAGCTTGAGGGGGCCCGGGAGCGCTATCCCCGGCGCCGGATGACGACGCGCCGTTCCGCACCCTCGCCCTCGCTCGCGCTGTCCACACCGTCGACCTCGGCCACCGCTCCATGGACGATCCGGCGCAGGAAGGGGTTCATGGGCTCGAGGGCCTCCGATCGGCCGGTCCGCCGCACCCGCGCGGCCGCCTCCCGAACCCTCGCCGTCAGCCGATCGATCTGCCGCTTGCGGTAGTCCTCGACGTCCACGACCACGCGTGCGCGCTGCCCGGTGCGCTGCGCCACCACTACCCTGGTCAGCTCCTGGACGGCCTCGAGCGTGAGCCCGTGCCGGCCGATCAGCAGTCCCATGTCCTCGTCGTCCGGTTCGGGCCCGATCACGTCGACGTACATCGTCCCGTCCTCCAGGTTCGGCTCGACGTTTGCCTGGATTCCCATGCGCTCGAGCATGCCTTCGAGGAACTCGGCCGCGACCTCCGCCTGCTCCTGGAGATCCTCCTCGCTCAGGTCCTCCTCACTCCGGACCCTAGCCCGAACGACAACCACGGCCTCCTGCGCACCGACCCCGAGCAGACCCGAACGTGGCTCCTGCACGACCTCGACGTCGGCCTCCTGCTCGCTCAGACCGAGCTCCCCGAGGGCGGCCTCGACGGCCTCCTCAACGCTCGGGGCGCTTCTTCGGATCTCCACCACTGCCGTTGCCTCCGGATCCCGGCTTCTTGGGGTTGGTTCCGGGCTTCGGGTTGGAACCACGCTTGGGGTTGGAGCCCTTCGGGTTCGACCCCGGCTTGGGGTTCCCGGGCTTCCTCGTGCCGGGCTTGGCGGTTCCGGTCCCGCGCCGCCCCCGCTCCTGCTCGGCCCGATCCATCATCGATGCCATGAACCCCTTGCGCTGCGGCTTCTGGGGCTTGGACTTGGCGGTCTCGGCGAGCTGCTCCGCGGTGGGCCGGCTCTTCAGCATGAAGTACTGCTGGCCGATCTGCCAGCCGTTCGAGGTCGTCCAGTACAGGACCAGGCCGGCCGGGAAGAACACGCCGAACACGCCGAACAGGATGGGCATCACCTTCAGCAGCGCCTGCTGCTGAGACGAGGCGCCCGGCGGACTGGCCTTCTGCATCTGTCGCTGCTGGTAGAAGGTCGTCGCGAACATCAGCGCCGCGAACACGTAGTAGGGGATCCGGTCCACTACCGTGCTGCCGCAATTCACCGGGTACTCGAGATTCTGTCCGGTCGAGCTCTTGCCGGGCAACGTGGCGTCCGCGTTGCCGGCGTGCAGCGCCGAACACAGCAGGTTCATCCCGAGGAAGGACGTCCCATCGGTCGATCCCGGCAGGGTGCCCTCCTGCTCGAGGCGCGTGATCTGATCCTGCGTCGCGACCGGCTCTCCGTCCGGGTCTCCGGGAGGGAGGGTCTCAGGGATCTGCCTGGAGACCGCCGCGTAGAGGTCGCTGTCGGTGGGGACGTGGATCGGGTGCTGCGGCCAGCGAAGGACCGAGTACATCGCGATCAGGATCGGAAACTGCAGCAAGACCGGCCAGCACCCGGAGAAGGGGTTGACCCCGAACTCCTTGTAGAGCTTCATGATCTCTTCCTGTTGACGCTGCTTGTTCCCCTTGTACTTCTGCTGGATCTGCTTGATCTTCGGCTGGACGATCTGCATGTGCTGCATCGACCGGACCTGCTTGATCCCCAGCGGGAGCAGGATCAGCCGGATCGTCACCGTGAGCAGGATGATCGTGACGCCGTAGTTCGGGACCAGGTTGTAGATCCACGCGACGACGTACCCCAGCGCGTTCAGCAGCGCCTGCCACGGTGCGAGCGCGATCATCGGCCGGCCTCGGCGTGTATGACGCCATCATACGAATGCTGTCGGCCCGGGCGAACGGGATCGTACCCGCCGTCCGAGAAGGGCCCACACCGGGCGATCCGCCATGCGGCCATCAGGGTCCCCCTGATCGCCCCATGCTCGCGGATCGCGTCCTCGGCGTAACGGGAGCAGCTGGGGGAGAAGCGGCACTGCCCGCCGAGCGAGCCGGACAGCGTGAACCGGTAGACGTGGATCAGCCCGACCAGGACCGTCCGGGCCGGGAGTCCGATCAGCCACGCGGCACGATGCAGCCGGTTCACCTGCGGGTCACCTGCGCGCGCGAGAGCAACTCACCAACCTCCGCCACCAGATCCTGCGTCCGAGCTCCGACGATAGCCGCTCTGGCCAGCACGACGACGTCGTATCCGTCTCCGACCTCGTTCGCGAGCTCTCGCCATGCGGCCCGCAGGACGCGCCGGGCCCGGTTGCGGAGCACCGCGCCACCGATCCTGCGGCCGGCGACGAAGGCCACCGACCCGGTCCCGGGGGCGACAAACACTATCACCCGTTCTCCGTGAAACGCCTGTCCGGACGAGAGGATTCGCGCGACCCAATCGCTGCCCGTCGCCCGCCCCTTCAGGCGGACAAGCGGGACCGACCCTTGGCGCGTCGGCGCCCGAGGATCGCCCTGCCGGCCCGGGTCCGCATGCGGACGCGGAAGCCGTGACGCTTGTGACGGCGGCGGTTGTTGGGTTGGTACGTTCGCTTCGACATCGGACCTCTGGCTTCGAGCTGCGAAATCGACGCGGCGGTGGCCGGTCGCGCGAAGTATATCGAAGCCGCCCCCGAGCGATCCCGCCGTCATCGCGGCCGCGGAGGACCCCGAAACCTTGGCTCGCGAGAAAGTGTGACAAGAGGCGGCATCCGGGGGCCGGTGGGGAAAACCGCGGTGCTATAGTCCTGCGCGCTTCCCTCCGACGTCGCGGTTGTCTGCGCGCGGCGTCATCCCTTCCCCAGGGGTTTCCACAACTGTGGAAAGGCCGTGTGGATAGGTATGGCGATCGCATCGTTCGAGGAGGCGGCGGAGCGGACCTGGGCCCACGTCGTCGAGCGCGCTCAGCAGGAGCTGAGTGAGAGCTCGTTCTCGATGTGGTTCGGAGGCGTTCGCGCGCGGAGTCTGCACGACGGGATCCTCGAGGTCGTCGCGCCGTCCGACTACGTCCGCGAGCGGCTGGCCAAGCACTACGTCGGTCTGATCCAGGACGCGGCCACCGAGGCCGTCGGGCTCCCGGTCAAGCTGGAGCTGGACTCGGTTCCTTCCGAAAGCCTTGCGGGACAACGCGAAGGGAGCGACCCGCCCGAATCGATGCCCGACACCCACCCGCGACCCGATTCCGAGCGCACGCCGTTCGGCGCGCCCGGACTGCCGTTCCCGAACTACACGTTCGAGACCTTCGTGGCCGGCCCGTCGAATCGGTTCGCGCACGCCGCGGCGATGGCCGTCGCCGACACGCCGCCGTCCAAGGCGTACAACCCGTTGTTCATCTACGGCGGCGTGGGCCTGGGCAAGACGCACCTGCTCGTTGCGATCGGGCACCAGATGTTCGGGCTGTCCCCGCGTCTGCGCGTGAAGTATGTCACGAGCGAGAGCTTCATGGCCGAGTTCATCAAGGCGGTGCGCGAACGCCAGGGCTACCAGTTCGCGGCGCGCTACCGCGACGTCGACGTGCTGATGGTCGACGACATCCAGTTCCTGGCCAAGCGCGAGGAGACGCAGACCGAGTTCTTCCACACGTTCAACGCACTGCACCAGAAGGATCGCCAGATCGTGATCGCGTCGGACCGGCCGCCGCAGGAGCTCGGGATGGAGGAGCGGCTGCAGTCGCGGTTCCGCCTGGGCCTGTGCGTCGACGTGCAGCCTCCGGACCTGGAGACGCGGATCGCGATCCTGCAGCTCAAGGCGCAGCGCGACGAGCTCTACGTCCCCGACGACGTGATCGAATTCATCGCGAACACGTTCGACCAGAACATCCGCGAGCTCGAGGGCGCGCTGGTGCGGGTCGTCGCGTGGGGCGACCTCACGGGCCAGCCCATTACCGGCGAGCTGGCCGAGCAGGCGCTCGAGGACCTCCTGCCGCAGGCAGAGGCCGAGATCCCGCCGGACGTGATCCTCGAGGAGAGCGCGCGCTACTTCGGCCTGTCGGTCCAGGACCTGATCTCGCCGAACCGATCCCGCCCCCTCACGACCGCGCGGCACGTGGCGATGTACCTGATGCGCGAGTGCAGCGGCCAGTCGCTGGTCAAGATCGGCGACACGTTCGGGGGCCGCGACCACACCACCGCGCGCCATGGCATCCTCAAGGTCGAGAAGGACATGCGCGCCAGAACGGCCACCTACCGCCAGGTGCAGGACCTGTCGCGGATCATCCGGGGCAGGGCCAGGGCAGGATGAACGACGGGGGATCGGCTGTGTGCAACGGGGGAACGTCCTGGGAAACGCCCGGCCGACGGGTGCCCGCGTGCACCGATTCCCCCAGCCCCTCCACATGTCGGACGGGCCCACTAGGCTCGGAGAACAGCGGGGTTTCCCCCTTTTCCCCAGCCCCTACTACTACTGAAGGAGAAGGATGAAGAACGAAGAAGCAGCGAGGGGGTGGGGTCGTGAAGTTCCGGTGTGACCGAGACGACCTGTCCGAGGCCCTGCAGACCGTGCAGCGCGGCGTTTCGTCACGGCCGGGGATCCCCGCCCTGACGGGCGTGCTGATCGAGGCGACGGAGGAGGGCGCCCTGACGCTCACGACGACCGACCTCGAGGTCTCGGCGCGGCTGTCGATCGAGGTGCAGGTCGGCGAGGCGGGGATCGCGCTGGTGCCGGCGCGCCTGCTGGCCGACACGGTGAAGAGCCTGTCCGATGCGCCGGTCGAGTTCGAGACCGACCAGTCCCAGGCGCGGATCCGGTGCGCCGCCTACGAGGGTGCGTTGCGGCTGCTCCCGGCCGAAGACTTCCCGGCGATCCAGCCGCCGTCGGGCACGCGGATCCTCGCCGAGGCGGTGCGCTTCGCCGAGGCCGTGGGGCAGGTCTCGCGGGCGGCCTCGCGCGACGAGGCCCGGCCGGTGCTGACCGGGATCCTGCTGGAGGTCAGCCGCGAGGGGGTGACGCTCGTCGCCACCGACTCGTACCGACTCGCCGTGCGCGACCTGGTGGCGACCTCGGCGGGGGAGTCCAAGGCTATCGTCCCCGAGCGCGCGCTGTCGGAGGCCGGCCGTGCGTCGCAGACAATGGAGAAGGGCGAGGTCGAGGTGTTCGTCGACCAGAGCCAGGTCTCGTTCCAGGTCGGCCGGCTGATGCTCACCTCCCGTCTGATCGAGGGCGAGTTCCCGAACTACCGCCAGCTGCTGCCCGAGCAATACGAGAGCCGGCTCACGGTCTCTCGCCAGCAGCTGATCGACGCCGTTCGGCGCGTGGGCCTGCTCGCGCGGGACACCTCGCCCGTCCGTCTGGAGTTCAACGCGCTCGGCGTCAAGCTCTCGTCCTCCTCGCCGGATCTGGGCCAGGCGGTCGAGGCGGTCGAGGCCCGCTACGAGGGCGAGGAGATCACGGCGGCGTTCAACCCGACGTACCTCGCCGACGGCCTGGCCGCCGCCTCGGGCGAGTCGGTCAGGCTCGAGGTGCGGGACGGCCTGAAGCCGGGGATCATCCGCGGCTCGTCCGACGAGTTCACGTACCTGGTGATGCCCGTCCGGTTGCCGACGCCGGTCGGCTGACACCTCCTTGCGGCTGGCGTGGGCGGAGCTCCGGGATCTGCGCAACCACGCCGAGACGCGCCTGGACGAGCTCCCGGGCGGCCTGATCACGGTCGCCGGCCCCAACGGCGAGGGGAAGACCAACCTGCTCGAGGGCATCGCGTTCCTGTTCTTCCTCGAGTCCCCGCGGACCTCGTCGTCGGAGCCGATTGTTCGGCGCGGCTCGGAGGGCCCCGCGTACGCGCGCGGCGAGGTCTTCACCGAGGAGGCGGGCAAGGTGCTGGTCGAGGTCGAGATCCCGGGCCGCGGGGCGAACCGGGTCCAGGTCAACCGCTCGCGCGTCCGTCGCAAGCGCGATCTGCGGCGGCAGGTGCGCGCGGTGTATTTCGGGCCGGACGACCTCGTGATCGTGATCGGTGACCCGTCCAAGCGGCGCGACTTCCTCGACGACGCGATCCGATCGCTGTGGCCGCTCAAGGAGTCGGCGATGACCGCGTACGACCGGACGCTTCGCCAGCGCAACCGCCTCATCAAGGAGTGGGAGGGGCGCGGCGCTCCGCCGGGCCTGGACGCCTGGGATGCCGAGCTCGTGCAGAACGGAAGCGCGCTGATCCGCCTGCGCGCCGACGCGGCGGCACGCCTCGCGCCGCCGGCGTCCGATGAATACCGGCACCTGGCCGGCTACGACCTCACGGTGGAGTACGCGCCGAACGTCTCCGGCGAGCCCCTCGAGGAGGCCTTCGAGAAGCGTCTCGCCGAGCGCCGGGCCGACGAGCTCGTCCGACGGAGCACGCTCGTCGGCCCGCACCGGGACGATCTGTCGCTCGCCGTCCGCGAACTGGGCGCCCGGAGCTTCGCGAGCCACGGGGAGGCGTGGGCGGCGGCGGTGTGCCTGCGGCTCGGCCTGGCCTCGGCCGTGGGGGAAGAGGTGCGCGAGACGCCGGTCCTGCTGCTCGACGACCCGTTTTCCGCGCTGGATCCGCGGCGTCAGCGTCTGGTGGGGGACCGCCTGGACGAGCGCGGCCAGGTGTTCGTCAGCGTGGCCGACGACGCCCACGTCCCCGAGGGCTCCGTGCAGGTCCTCGCCGTCTCCGCCGGGGCCGTTTCGATCCGGGAGGGGTGAGGTGCCGCACTCGAAGGGCTTCCGCCACCGCAAGGACGAGCGCACGCTGCACGAGACCCCGATCGGGGAGATCGTGGACGGCCTGCTGAAGGAGCGCACGTTCGCGCGGGGCATGCCGATCGGCCAGCTCGCCTCGGGATGGACCGAGGTGGTGGGCCCGCGGCTGGCCGCGGAGTCGGCCCCGGTGAGTCTGGAGCGCGGGGTCCTGGTGGTCTCGGCGACCACCGGACCGTGGGGCGCGCAGGTGCGTTTCCTGGCAGATCAGATCCGCGTTCGTGCCGACGAGGCGCTCGGAGCCGGTAGCGTCGTTGCGGTCCGGGTCGTCGTCCGGCAAGATCCTCGAAAAGGCCTGTAGCGCAAGGCGTTACGGCGCTCGCCGAAGCTCCGGAAAGGCGGCCGAAACGGCGTTCGGCGTCACCCCCGATTGGTAAAATGTGGCTACGTTCCACCCGGTTCCGTCGGCCCCCGAGACGCGCCGTCTCGTGTCCGGCGTGTCCGCGTTCCACCACGGAGGATCATTGGCAAGCACGGCAGCCAAGAGAGCGGCAGCGAGCAAGCCCGGACAGTACGAATCCGCCGACATCCAGGTCTTGGAAGGGGTCGAACACGTTCGGCTCCGGCCGGGGATGTACATCGGCACCACGTCCAGCAGGGGGCTGCACCACCTGGTCTACGAGGTGGTGGACAACTCCATCGACGAGGCGATGGCGGGACACGCCACCCGCATCGTCGTTCGACTGCGCAAGGACGGGTCCTGCGAGGTCGAGGACGACGGCCGGGGGATCCCGATCAAGCCGATCCCCAAGGCGAAGGACCGCCGGCCGGCGGTCGAGGTCGTCCTGACCACGCTCAACGCCGGCGGGAAGTTCGGCGGCGAGGGGTACCGGATCTCGGGCGGCCTGCATGGGGTCGGGGTCTCGGTCGTGAACGCGCTCTCGGCCAAGCTGACCGTCCAGGTGATGCGCGACGGCGCCACCTGGACGCAGAGCTATGCGCGGGGCAAGGCGACCTCCAAGCTCACCAGGGGCAAGGCCTCGCGCAAGACCGGCACCATCACCACGTTCTGGCCCGACCCCGAGGTGTTCGAGGAGGGCGTGGAGTTCGACGCCAGGATGCTCTCCGAACGCCTGCAGGAGCACGCGTTCCTAACCAAGGGCGTCGAGATCCACCTGATCGACGAGCGCGGGCCAAAGCCCGAGAAGGAGGTCTTCAAGGCCTCCGGCGGGATCGCCGACTTCGTCAAGCACCTGGCCACGGGCAAGGACACCATCCACAACCGCGTCATCTCGATGGAGGCTCGCGAGGCGGACGCGGAGGCCGACGTCGCCTTGCTGTGGACCGGTGCGTACTCGGAGTCGATCCACTCGTTCGCCAACACGATCAACACGCACGAGGGTGGCATGCACGAGGAGGGCCTGAAGAAGGCGCTCACCAACGTCATCAACCGCTATGCGCGCACCAAGGGCCTGCTCAAGGAGAGGGATGACAACCTCCTGGGCGAGGACGTTCGCGAGGGGCTGATCGCCATCGTGAGCGTTCGTCTGCGCGAGCCGCAGTTCGAGGGCCAGACCAAGACCAAGCTCGGCAACACCAGCATGCGTTCGCTCGTCGAGACCACCGTGAACGAGCACCTCATGACCTGGCTCGAGGAGCACCCGGGCGACGCCAAGCGCATCGTCTCCAAGTCTTTCCAGGCCGCCAAGGCGCGCCTGGCCGCCAAGCAGGCGCGTGACCTCACCCGCCGCAAGTCGTTCCTGGAGGGAGGCGGGCTGCCGGGCAAGCTCGCCGACTGCCAGCTGACCGATCCCTCGGCCTGCGAGCTCTACATCGTGGAGGGCGACAGCGCCGGCGGGTCGGCCAAGCAGGCGCGTGATCCCGCGACGCAGGCGATCCTGCCGATCAGGGGCAAGATCCTGAACGTCGAGAAGGCGCGGCTGCACAAGACACTCGAGAACGCCGAGATCCAGGCCCTCATCACGGCGATCGGCACGGGCGTGGGGGACGAGGAGTTCGACGTCGAGAAGACGCGCTACCACAAGATCGTGCTGATGGCCGACGCCGACGTGGATGGGGCCCACATCCGGACGCTGCTGCTCACGTTCTTCTTCCGCAACATGCGCGAGCTGATCGACGCCGGGTACGTCTACATCGCCCAGCCGCCGCTCTACCTGCTCAAGCAGGGCAAGGAGGAGCTCTACTTCTACACCGAGCGGGAGTGGGACCAGTACCGGAAGAATGTCGACGGCAACAAGTCGCTCGATCCCCAGCGGTTCAAGGGGCTGGCCGAGATGGACGCCGATCAGCTGTGGGAGACGACCATGGATCCCGAACGGCGCACGCTGCTGCGCGTCACCCTCGAGGACGCCGCCACCGCGGACCGGCTGTTCACCGTGCTCATGGGTGAGGACGTCGCCTCGCGCAAGGAGTGGATCGAGGACAACGCGGCCGACGTCCAGAACCTGGACGTGTAGGGAGCACGATGGCGCAAGAGGGACTGTTCACCGGCCGGGTCGAGGACATCCAGCTCGAGGACGAGATCCAGCGCTCGTACCTCGACTACGCGATGTCCGTCATCGTGGGCCGGGCGCTGCCCGAGGTACGTGACGGGCTGAAGCCGGTCCACCGCCGGATCCTGTGGTCGATGCTGGAGGGCGGGCTCCGCCCCGACCGCCCCTACCGCAAGTCCGCCTGGGCGGTCGGCGAGGTCGTGAAGAAGTACCACCCGCACGGTCTCGAGGCCGTGTACGACTCGCTGGTTCGGATGGGTCAGGACTTCTCGCTCCGCCACCCCCTGATCGACCCGCACGGGAACTTCGGATCGCCGGACGGCGATCCGGCCGGGGCGATGCGGTATACCGAGGCGCGCCTGTCGTGGATGGCCATGGAGCTGCTCCGCGACATCGAGGCGGAGACCGTCGACTTCATCCCCAACTACGACGGCTACGAGCAGCAGCCGACGGTCCTTCCGTCGCGCTTCCCGAACCTGCTCGTGAACGGGTCGGGCGGGATCGCGGTCGGGATGGCGACGAACATCCCGCCGCACAACCTCGGCGAGGTGATCGACGCGGTCGTGCGTTTTATCGATCACCCCGAGTCAAAGCCGAGGGACCTCATGAAGTTCATCAAGGGTCCCGACTTCCCGACGGGCGCCATCGTGCTGGGTTCCGAAGGCATCAAGGGGGCCTACGAGACCGGCCGGGGCTCGATCAAGGTCCGCGCCGTCACGACCATCGAGGAGTCCTCGCGCGGGACGCAACGGATCGTCGTGACCGAGCTGCCCTACCAGGTGAGCGTGACGCGGGTCGCCGAGAAGATCCGCGACCTGGTCATCGGCGGCCGGCTCAAGGGAGTCGCCGACATCAAGGACCACTCGAGCGGCCGAGAGGGCCGGCGGTTGGTCATCGAGCTCAAGCGCGGCGCCAACCCACAGGTGGTCCTCAACCAGCTCTACAAGCACACGCAGCTGCAGGACAGCTTCGGCGTGATCATGCTCGCGCTCGTCGACGGTGTCCCACGCACACTCACGTTGGCCGAGGTGATCGGCTACTACGTCGACCACCAGGTCGACGTGGTCACACGCCGCACGCGCTTCGAGCTGCGCAAGGCCGAGGAGCGGGACCACATCGTCAAGGGCCTGCTGATCGCCCTCGACAACCTCGACGCGGTGATCAGGGTCATCAGGGGCTCGCAAGACGCCGAGGAAGCGCGCGGCAAGCTGATGAAGCAGTTCAAGCTGTCCGAGATCCAGGCCAACCACATCCTGGACATGCCGCTCCGCCGGCTCACCCGGCTGGCGCGCGCCGAGCTCGAGCAGGAGCACAAGGATCTGCTCGCCCGGATCCGCCACCTGAAGGCGCTGCTCAAGGACCCCAAGAAGATCCGAGCGCTGATCCAGGAGGAAATGCTCGAGATCAAGAAGAAGTTCGCCGACCCGCGCCGGACGCAGCTCAAGGCAGACGAGGGCGACCTCGACGTGCAGGACCTGATCGCCGAGGAGGATGTGGTCATCACGGTCTCGCGGGCCGGCTACGTCAAGCGCCAGCCGATCGAGAACTTCCGCCGGCAGGGCCGGGGCGGCAAGGGGATACGAGGGGCCAACCTCAAGGAGGAGGACGTCATCAACGACGTCTTCACGACCACGACCCATCACTGGCTGCTGTTCTTCACCAGCAAGGGGAAGGTGTACCGGGTCAAGGTCCACGAGGTCCCCGAGGCGGGCCGCACCGCCCGCGGCACGTACGCGGCCAACCTTCCCGGCGTCTCGATCAGCGGCGACGAGAAGGTGCAGGCGGTCATCGACCTAAAGGAGTACGCCGGGGGCCGCTACCTCCTCTTCGCCACGCGCAAGGGCATGGTGAAGAAGACCGCGCTGCCCGAGTACGACTCGCCGCGGACCGGCCTCGCGGCCATCAACCTGAAGACAGGTGACGAGCTCATCGACGTGCGTCTGACAGACGGCAAGGACGACGTGTTCCTGGTCTCGCGCAAGGGGCAGACGATCCGGTTCAAGGAAAGCCTGGTCCGCCCGATGGGTCGCCAGACCGCGGGCGTGATCGGGATGCGCCTGGCCGAGGACGACGAGGTGATGGTGCTCGGCGTCGGCTCCCAGGGCGAGGAGATGATCAGCGTCACGCAGCAGGGCTACGGCAAGCGCACGCCGCTGAAGGACTACCCGGTCAAGGGTCGCGGCGGCAAGGGCGTGATCGGACACACCCTGACCAGGAAGACCGGGCTGCTCGCCGGCGCGTTCGTCGGCTCGAAGGACCAGGACATGTTCGTGATCTCGTCCTCGGGCATCGTGATCAGGGTGGCAGCCGCCGATATCCGTCGCGTCGGGCGTGCCTCGCAGGGCGTGCGGACCATGCGGGTCGAGGAGGGTGCCACCGTCGTGGCGCTGGCTCCCGTGATCGCCTCGGCCGAGATCGAGTAGTCAGCCGACCGACCCGGGTTCGCCGCTCGTGGGGTCGCGCAGTGGAACCCGTCGGAACCGCGCGTACAGCAGCACGTCGTAGAGGCTCTTCAACACGCCGGCCGCCAGGAAGGGCGCCCCGACGGCCACGCGTTGCATCAACGCCCCGGCGCTCGCCGCGCCGAGCGGGCGAACGAGGTACCGGGCCGAGTTCGTGAACGCGGCCGCCGCCGTCCGCTCGGACGGGTCGACCAGGGCGGTGACGTAGGCCTGCCTGGCCGGCACGTCCATCTGCGAGAGCGCCGACCGAGCCAGCAGGGCCGCGATGCCGAGCCCGAGCGACGGCATGACCGGGATCAGCATCAGCAGGACGTTCGAGGGCAGGTGCGTGAAGACCATGGTCCGAAGCAGACCGAACCTGGTCGCGATCCGGCCCGACGCGATCGACGACGCGCCCTGCAGCAGCCCGGATCCGAACAGGACCATGCCCATCAGTTCGGCGCTCGCGCCGTACCGCCGCCCGAACCAGAACACGAGGAACGTGGAGACCACGAACCCGCCGGCGAAGGCGTCCAGGCCGAACAGGGCGGCGAGGCGGGTCACCTCGGCGCGCGACCGGCCGAGCGGCCGCTGCGACCGCTCGGCGTTGGCGTCGATCGCCGGGGACAGTCCGCGGACGAGCAGGAGCGAGCCGACCGCGGCCGCGGTCAGCACCAAGAGCCACCGCTGGTCCGTGGGGATCGCGGGGAACCACCCTCGGAGCAGCGAGGGCCCGCCGCCCGCGAGCGCTCCCGCGGCACCCGCCAGGTAGGCGACCGCGTTGTACCTGGCGAACACGCGCGCCCGGATCTCGGGATCGGACCCGCCCAGCATGGCCTGTTCGAGCGAGGTCAGGGGCCCCGATTCGTTGGCGTCGGTGGACAGCGACCCCGTGAGTGCGACCGGGACCAGGACCCACAACGAGTCGGACCATGCGTAGGCGACGCCCGCGACGGCCATCGAGCCCAGCAGGATCGCGTACGAGCGCCGCCTGCCGATCTGGTCCCCGAGCACCCCGATGGTGATCGAGACCAGGGCGTTGCCGGCCAGGATCGCCGCGAACACCAGGCCGACCCGGGCGTCGGAGAGGCCGCTGTCGGCGAGCGCCGCCCCGAGCACGACGCTCGCGAACCCGTAGCCGAACGCGCGCAGCGCCTGGATCGCGAGGATGGTCCTCAGGTCTCGTTCGATCCTCGGCATCGGGTCCACGGCGTGCCTCCCACGTGGATAATCCCAGCGTGCACGTGGGGGCCGGCATCGCGATCATCGTCGCGGCGAGCGCCATCGGGGCGCTGATCGTCTTCGGCCTGTGGCGCCGCCTTCCCGCCGGCCTCGCGTTTGGGTCGACGGCGGCGTGCGGGATGGGCATCGCGACCGGAGGCCTGCTCGTGCAGGAGGACGTGGGCGTGGCCTCGTGGGTGGTGGCGCTCGTCGCCCTGGCCGTCGTCACGCCGGTGCACATGCGCCTTGTGTTCGGCCCGCCCGGACCGAGGGGGATGGTTGCCCACGACGCGGCCGCCGCGTAGAAAAGGGCGAGGACCGTGAGCGATCCCTCCGACCAGACCACCGTCGTCCCGCCCGCGCCCGGAGCTGCCGACGCTCGGCTTCGCGCCGAGCGTCGCACGCCGGAGAGGCCGCCGTCCCGATCGCGGCAGGCACGGGTCGTGGTGCGCAAGCTCGGCCCGTGGTCGGTGCTGAAGATCTCGTTCCTGTTCTATCTGTGCGTGATGGTCGTGATCGTCGGCGCGATGATGATCCTGTACGGGATCCTGGGCGCGATCGGGGCCCTCGACTCCCTGACGAGGCTCATCCGTGACCTTTTCGCCGATCAGACCTTCCAGATCAACGGGGGCTGGCTGTTCACCCGGGGCCTCGCGATCGGCCTGGCGATGGTCGTGCTTTGGACGCTGATCAACGTGTTCGTGGTCTTCCTCTACAACCTGCTGTCCGACGTGGTCGGCGGGATCGAGGTCACGCTGTCCGAACGCCGCTGATCGCGAACGTGCTGGTCAGTCGCACGATTGACAGCCTTTCGAGGCCACGCGTACGCTTGCCGACGGGCCGGGTGAAGGCCCCGACGTGTTTGCACCGGGCCTGTAGCTCAGCTCGGTTAGAGCGCATCCCTGATAAGGATGAGGTCGTTGGTTCAAGTCCAACCAGGCCCACAACACGAGGAGGAAGCGACGATGGCCGAAAGCACCGAGGAGACGAAGAAGAGCGGCTTCTTCGGGAAGCTGATGAAGATCGCGTTCATCGCGGCGATCGTGGCCGCGGTCGTCGCCGTCTTCAAGCGCCGACGCGGACGGGACCTGGACGAGGACGAGTGGCAGGAGCTGCCGCCGCCGGCCGGCGGCTGACACGTCGGCGCGCCGGGACCCCAAAGCTTCGAGAGCCCGCGGTGGACGCGGGCTCTCGGCGTTCGTGGGCTCGATAGACTCCCGCGCCGTGGCGCGCGATGCCTGGGCGCTCGCACACGAGGCGGCTCGGAAAGCCGACGTCGAGCTCCGCCCGCTCCCCGAGCTCGAGGACGCCGATCGCATCATGGCCGTGATGGGAGCGACGTGGCCGGGTCACGAGCCGTTCCCCCGCGAGGTGCTGCGCGCGCTCGCCGACAGCGGGAACGTGCCGTTCGGGGCGTTCGACGGGCAGGAGCTGGTCGGCTACGTCCTCGGGTGGGTCGGGATCGATCCCGAGGAGGACGGTCTCCACGTGCACTCGCACATGCTGGCGGCGGTGCCCGACCGCCGGCACCGCGGGATCGGGTACGCGCTCAAACTCGCCCAGCGCGCGCAGGCGCTCGATCAGGGCGTGGGCGAGGTCCGGTGGACGTTCGACCCGCTCGTGGCGCGCAACGGCTACTTCAATCTGCACAAGCTGGGGGCGGTCGCCGACCGCTTCGACCGCAACCACTACGGGGCGATGGTCGACGAGGTCAACGCCGGCGAACGCAGCGACCGGTTCACGGTCCGGTGGGACATCGAACGCGAGCCGGGGCCGCGCGACGTGGGGGCGGACGCGTTCGCGCTGGCCGAGGACGACGGCTGGCCCTCGCAGGTTCGGGAACCGCCGGGACGTTCGGCGCTGGTCGCGGTGCCCCGCGACTACGCCGCGATGCGCGTTGACGATGCGGAGCGCGGGGCGGCGTGGCGGGACGCGTCGGCGGCCGCGGTCGAGGCGTGCCTGACGGCGGGGATGATCGCCGCGGGCTTCGACCGGGCGGCCTCGAGCTACGTGTTCGCGCTCGCCGAGGACGTGCCCCGGTGACGCGTGTCCGGTCGGTCGAGCTCCGGCTCATCTCGCTTCCCCTCGTCCGCCCCTTCCAGACGAGCTTCGGCGAGATGCACGACAAGGTGTGCATCCTGGCCCGCGTCGAGACCGACCAGGCCCATGGGTGGGGGGAGTGCGTGGCCGACGTCGAGCCCACGTACTCGGAGGAGTGGAACGACGGCGCCTGGAGCGTGATCCGGGACTTCCTCGCCCCGGCCCTGTTCGCGGCCGGCGACCTCGATGCGAGCAAGCTGGCCTCGGCGTTCGCGTTCGTTCGCGGCCACCCGATGGCCAAGGCCACGCTGGAGAACGGGGTGCTCGACGCCGAGCTGCGGGCCAGGGGCGGCTCGCTGGCCGAGCATCTGGGCACGGTCCGGGGACGGGTCGCGTGCGGGGTGTCCGTGGGGATCGCCCCCTCGACGGAGACCCTGCTTGGGCAGGTGGCCGGGTACCTCGCCGAGGGCTACCAGCGGATCAAGCTCAAGATCGAGCCCGGCACCGACGTCGAACGCGTCCGCGCCGTCCGGGAGGCGAACCCGGACATCCTGCTGTCGGTCGACGCGAATGCCGCCTACCGACTCGCCGACGTCGAGACGTTCCGTGCGCTCGATGCGTTCGAGCTGCTCATGATCGAGCAGCCGCTGCACCACGAGGACCTGTGGGAGCACTCGCTGCTGCAGAAAGAGATCCGCACCGACCTGTGCCTGGACGAGTCGATCCGCTCGGCGGCGGACGCGCGGGCCGCGATCGAGCTCGGCGCGTGTCGCATCGTGAACGTGAAGCAGGGCCGGGTCGGCGGCGTGCTCGAGGCCAGGCGGGTGCACGACGTCGCGCAGGAGCTCGGCGTGCCGGTCTGGTGCGGCGGGATGCTCGAGACCGGGATCGGGCGCGCGACCAACCTCGCGCTCGCCGCCCTCCCGAACTTCCGCCTCCCCGGGGACACCAGCGCGACGAACCGCTACTTCGCCGAGGACCTCACCGAGTCGCTCGTCCTTGCTCCCGACGGCACCCTGCCGGTCCCGGCAGGTCCCGGGATCGGCGTCGAACCCGACCCGGACCGACTCGAGGCGGCCACCCTTCGCGTCGAACGGATCGTCCCGGACCGGTCGTGAGCCGTCCTCGTCCAGAAAGAGTGACAAAAGCGTCGATCCCGGGTTGACCGGGTCCGGGCCGATCCATACAGTCCGTCATGAGAGACCGCTGTGACCTTCGGGTTGCGGCGGTTTCTCACATTCCCGGCCTAGCGAGCCGACTCTGTTGCCGGAGAGCATCCACGGGTACGAGCAGAACGGGTACACGATCTCCCCGACGTTGCGACCGGCGAGACGAGGTGTGTGCCGGGCTGCAACCGCTTCGGTCCAGGGCCACCTCACGCGTGGCCGCGAGCGATCCGAACGTGGAGCGGGCGGGCCGTTAGGGGTGGCTCCCCAACCGGCGGCCACAGCGGGGCCTCTCCCATGCGATCCACCGAGGTACCCCCGCTTCGCGGAAGGGTGGGCACCGATACCGGACCAGTTCTCCGACCCTCTGGGCCGAACTCCTGCTCGATGAGCGGTCTTCCGGTCCGACGTCTAGCCCTTCGGGCAGATCGGGATTGGGGTAACCAGGCCGATCTCGATTGGCCGATTGGCCTCCCCCGCTCGTGAGCGACGAACCCCACGGTTCCCTACCGCAAGTGGGTCCCGACGGTGGATGCACTCGGTGGGTAGAACGGCTGAAACTACATCGGCACACCTGGGCGACCGATGGATGGCCGCCCGCGCGTGATCGAGGAGAGTCCAGCCTTGAGACCTTGGGGTGGCAGAGGACAGAAGTCCGGAACCGCCACACGGCGTCGAGCGCGCACGATCGCTCCGGTCTTGACACTCGCGGTCGCGGTGGGCGCGCCGAGCACCTTGGCCGCCTCCATGGGGTCGGCCGAACGCGCCCAGGTCATCGTCATGGCCGCCCCAGGAGCCACGGCATCGATCGAGCGGGCCGTCGAGGAACTCGGCGGCCACATCGAGCGTCGCCTGTCGATCATCGACGGGTTCGCGGCGGCCGTTCCCGCCGACGCGCGACGTATCCTCCGCAGGCTCACCGGCGTTGTGTCGGTCAGCGCGAACTCCCCGATGGAGCCCCAGGCGGCCACCTACGACCCCGCAACCGACGTGGACGCGATGAACGCGGTGACCCGGTATTCCGGGGCGACGGACTGGTGGAACTCCGGCTACACCGGAGCAGGAGTCGACGTGGCGGTGATCGACACCGGCGTGTCGCCGGTCGAGGGCCTGGCGACGCCGGGCAAGGTCATCAACGGCCCGGACCTCTCCATCGAGTCCCAGGCGCCCAACCTCAGGTATCTGGACACGTACGGCCACGGGACGTTCATGGCTGGGCTCATCGCCGGTCACGACTCGGCGCTCACCGAACCCTATGCGGACGCTCCGGCCTCGGTCTATCGGGGCATGGCCCCGGATGCCCGGATCGTGAGCGTCAAGGTCGGGACGGCAGATGGCGGCACCGACGTCTCTCAGGTGATCGCAGCGATCGATTGGGTCGTCCAACACGCCCAGGACCCCGGCCTGAACATCCGGGTCCTCAACCTCTCGTACGGGACGAACAGCACCCAGTCCTACGCGCTGGATCCCCTCGCCTTCGCGGCCGAACAGGCCTGGAAGCGAGGGATCGTCGTCGTCGTCTCGGGCGGCAACAGCGGCTTCCAGCGCCACATGAACAACGCCCCGGCCCTTTCGAACCCCGCATTCGATCCGCTCCTGTTCGCGGTCGGTGCCTCGGACGCGCAAGGAACGGACACGCTTTCGGACGATGTCGTGCCGGCCTTCTCGCCGTGGCCCAAACGCGGAGCGACGCGGGGGGTCGACCTGGTCGCCACCGGCACCCACCTGCAGGGACTGCGCGTACCGAACTCCTTTATCGATGCGAACCACCCGGAGGGGCTGCTCGGCGACCGGTACTTCCGCGGTAGCGGTACGTCGCAAGCAGCGGCGATCGTATCCGGGGCGGCAGCGCTCGTGATCCAGAAGTACCCGTCCGCGACTCCGGATCAGGTCAAGGAATTGATCACCGGAACCGCGTATCCGATCAGTGGCAAGTCCCAGGCCATCGGCAGCGGCGAGCTGCAGCTCTCGGCCGCGGCCGTCGCGCCGCTCCCGACGGCCACGCAGCTCTGGATCCCGTCTACAGGCGTCGGATCGTTGGAGCTCGCTCGAGGCCAGGACCACCTCTCGATGGACGACGTGATGCTCCAAGGCGAGCAGGACATCATGGGTTCGGCCTTCGTCGCCGCCGAGATGGCTTCGCTGGAGGCACAGGCGAAGTCCTGGTCAGGCGGCGACTGGAACGCCAAGAGCTGGAGCGGTGACTCCTGGAGCGGAGACTCGTGGAGCGCCAAGAGCTGGAGCGGGGACTCCTGGAGCGCGAAGAGCTGGTCGTCGTGTCTCTTCTCGAGCAACCTCTGGGACGCCAAGAGCTGGAGTGCCAAGAGCTGGAGCGGTGACTCCTGGAGCGGCGCCTCCTGGAGCGGTGGGGTCTGGGCCACGGAATCGTGGAGCTGAGCGGGCCATATGAGCGCCTTCCGCGAGCTGCCGACACCCGCCCGACGGGTCATCTCGGGGTACGTCGCGCTGGCGGCCATCGGAGTTCTCCTCCGGGTCCCGGAGATCCGAACCTGGTCCTGGGAGGAGGTCGCAGCGACCGCGGGGTTGGCGCTCGCGGCGGCTCTCAGCGAGCAGTTCACGGTCGCGGTGAGGCACCGCACGGAAGCAGAGAACTTCTCGGTCACGGACGCGCTGTGGGTTCCCGCGCTCATCCTCGTGCCGCCGAGCGTTCTGACGCTCAGCGTGCTCCTGGGGAGCCTGGCAGGTCATGCGTACCGGCGCTGGGCCTGGTACAAGGTTGCCTTCAACGCCAGCCAGTTCGTCGTCGCCATCACCGTGGCGGAGTTCGTCTACCGGTTGTTCGATCTGCCCTCGCAGTTCGGCTTCATGACCTGGGTGGCGTGTGCCATCGCCATGTCGTGCTATTTCGCCGTGAACGAGATCTCGGTGGCGCTGATCATCTCGCGAGTGGAGGAGCTCCCGCTCCGCGAGGTCGTGCTCCTCCCGGGAGGTCTGAACCTCCTGCACGCCGGGGGGAACCTCACGATCGGGATGCTCGCCGCACTGGTATGGCACGCGGGACCGGTGGGTCTCCCTCTGCTGATGGCACCCGTCGTCCTGTCCTTCTTCGCCTACCGTGGATGGGTACAGAACAAACGGGAAGAGGAGCAGCGGCGGGAAGGCGACCGCATGCGGACCCTCTACGAGGCGGGACGGTCCCTGGTCGCCCCGCTCGACGCGAACTTCGACTTCCAGCCGTTCCTGGGGTTCGTCCGGCGGCTCGTCGACGCGGCAGCCACCGAGCTGGCGTTGCGCGATGAAGCGGGGGTGCGTGCCTACAGCTCCGACAGCGGTTTGTGCCTGACCGTCCCGCCCGAGCTCGGTCCGGCGGACCCGAAGACGTTCGTGAGCGCGCGCCTCGGCCTTGCCACCTACATCGCCACCGTCCGCAACGAGGCGGACGAGGTCGGGATCCTCGCGGTTCACCGCACGACCGAGCTCTCGCCGTCGGAACGCGCGCTCGTCGATTCGTTGGCGTCCCAGGTCTCTGCGAGGCACCGGAACCAGCAGCTGTTCGACGAGACGGTCGAGCAACGTGGTCACCTGGCGGATGTGGTCGGCAGCAGCTCGGACGGCATCTTCGTCGTCTCGGGAGCGGGCACTGTGCGCTCGTGGAACCCAGCGATGGAAAGGATCACCGGCTTCCTCGCGGAAGAGGTAGTCGGGCGTCGTTCAGGGGACGTGCTCCGGATCGCCGCGGGATCCGAAGCGGTTGGATCGACCCCGATGGAGCTCGCGCTCGGGATCGTGGAGCCCCAGGACACGCTCATCCTGCGGCGCGACGGCTCGGATCGGTGGATCCGCTACTCCAGCAGCGCGATGCCGGAACGGCAGGGAGGTGGGACGAGTCACGTCGTGACAGCCCGCGATGTGACGGCCGAACTCGAGGCCGAGCAGATGAAACGCGACTTCGTGGCCACCGTGTCCCATGAGTTCAGGACACCGCTCACGCCCCTCAAGGGCTTGCTCCAATCGCTGAACAAGGGGCTCGTCGAGGATTCGCCGGAGTCACGCCGCGAGTACGACGCGATCATGCTGAGACAGGTCGAACGGCTCGAGCGACTGATCTCCGATCTCCTCGATGTCTCACGCTTCGACTCCGGACATTTGACGATGGACACCGCTCCGGTGGAGCTCGGTCCGCTGCTGGAGCACGAGATCGCGGATGCGAGCCAGCTGACGGGAGCCCGCGAGGTTCGGTTCGAGCGTCCGGATGACGCGGTCTGGGTCATCGCCGACCAGCTCCGCCTGGGGCAAATCGTCACCAATCTGCTGTCGAATGCGTTCAAGTACTCGCCGGAGGAAGCCCCGGTGACCGTGAGGCTCACCAAGCTTGAAGATGTCGCCCGCATCTCGGTACAGGACAGAGGCGATGGGATCGCGATCGACGACCAGGCTCGTGTCTTCGAGCGCTTCTACCGTGCCGACAAGGGATTGACACGGACCGCGGGCGGCTTCGGCTTGGGATTGTTCATCGCCCGCCGTCTCGCGGAGGCGATGGGTGGTGGCTTGGTCTTGAGCTCACGGCCAGGCGAGGGGTCCACGTTCTCGGTCAGCTTGCCGCTCCTCACCGCGGGGCCGCCGGCGGACCGTCTGGAGGTCAGTCTCGAAAGGGTGTGACCCGGCGCGAGTGGTGCGGTAGGTCGCTCGAACCGGCGACCCCTCGGCCACATTTCGCCAGCGTCTGGGACCGGCGTACGCTTACACGCATCCGCCGCGCGACCCTCCTGCGTCGCGCCCGCCGCCTCCTCCTCCTAAACTGCTGCCGTCGGGGCGGAACGACGTCGGGAGGCAGGGCGGGCATGAGGAAACGGGTCATCCGGGCGGGCGAGATCGAGATCGAGGACTCGGAGGGTCGCGTCCGAGCCCGGCTCGGCGTGACGAACGAGGATCTGCCGTTCGTCTCGTTCTATGGGGCCGACGACAAGCTCCGGGCACGGTTCGGCGTCCAGCCGGACGGCTCGGCCGGCCTGGCGATCGCCGATGACGAGGGGAAGGTGCGCGCCACGTTCGGGCTGTTCTCGGACGGGTCCGCCAGCATGGCGATGGTGGACCGCAACGGCAAGGTGCGCGCGAAGTTCGGCCTGGGCACGGAGGGTTCGCCGACGCTCGCCCTCCGGAACAAGGATGGGGAGCTCGGGTTCGTCTACTCGCTCGCACAGCAGGGCGCGCCCACGATCTCGCTGCAGGACGAGGACGGGAAGGTGCGCGCGCGGCTGGGGCTGGCGGCGGAGGGGTCGCCGATCCTGCGGATGCTGAACAGCGACGGCGAGCTCCGCGCGATCATGGGGCTCACCGGCGACGGCGAGGCCGTGCTGCAGTTCCTCGACGACAAGGGCGAGCCGGCGTGGACGTCGCCGGCCACGTTCGCCGCGCCGGCGCGTGCCGACAACGGTTCAAGCGAGCTCGCGGGCTCCGAGGGGTCCTCCCAGGGCTGATCGTGTCGGGGTGGTGGACCGCGGCCTTCGTCGTGCAGTGGGTGCTCCTCGCCGTGCTCGCGGCCGTCGTCGTCGCGCTGGCGCGACAGATCGGGGTGTTGCACCTTCGCATCGACCCGCTGGGCGCGCTCGAGATCGACGACGAGGGCCCGGATCTGGGTGAGGCCCCGCCGCCTCGGATAGCGACGGCGGCCGCCGGGTCGACCGTGTTCGTCGGGGGCGCCGGCAATCAGCGCCTGGTCGCGTTCGTCTCTCCGACCTGCCCGGTCTGTGAACGGGTGCTCCCCTCCCTGCCGGCCGCCGCGGACGCCTTGGGGCTCGAGCTCCAGGTGGTCTCCGATCCCGAGCTCGAGCGAGCGTACGACGTGCCGGGCGTGCCCTTCGTGGTGGTGTTCGACGAGCTCGGGGTCGTCCGCGCGAAGGGGACGGTGAACACGCTGGAGCAGGTGGAGGGGCTGGTCGACACGGCCCGGCGGCGGATCCTCGAGGACCGGGAGCTGCGGGCCGGCTGATGGGGCACCGAGCTGCCGAGGTGGGGGACCGGGCAACCGGCCGGATGGATCGCGCCGAGGACCGGCTCGCGCGGCGGACCAGCCGGCGGTCGTTCCTCGCCCGGCTCGGCAAGACCGTGGTCGCGATGGCCGGCGGCTCGATGGTCGCGGTGGCCCTGTCGCCGGGCCGCGCCGAAGCGCACCACATCTGCGGCCACACGTTCACGACCAACTCGTGCCCGCATCCCTTCGCGCCGCTGTCGCGGACCGACCTGCACGGGTTCCCGGTGCATCCGCGGTTCGGGTACGCGGTGGACGATGACGGCGAGATCTACCTCTCCGAACGCCAGACGCGGAGCAAGGTCTGTCAGACGGTGGTCCCCGAACGGTACCCGTTCGTGCGGAACCCGCGCTACGGCGGCGGCTGGAACCGCTGTTGCAACGATCGGGTCCGCCACATCCAGGACTGCTGCTCCACCTCCGATGTCCGCATCAACGGGGACGGCGCGGTTCGCGGGTACTGTCCCCGGGGGCGGCAGGTCTTCTGCATCACCTACCGCGAGCTGAACGTGAAGTGCTGAGCGAGCCCCTCGGCCTCGCGCTCGTCGCGGCCTCGGTCGTCGCGGGCGTCAGCACCCTGTTCGGGCCCTGAGGCCTGTCGATGGCGGAGACCATCACCCCCGTGGTCCACGGGGGCAGTCGGAGGGCCTGGGCGGTGTCGGTCGCGGCGCACGTGCTCGGGGCCGCGATCGCCGCCGCCGTGTTCGGTGCGGTGCTGGCGGCGTTCGGTGCACTGCTCGGCGCGCCGTGGGGGACGGCCGGCACGATGGCGGTCGCCGAGGCCGCGGCCGTGTACCTGATCGCCGAGCTCGGGGCCCGCGTCCCGGTGCCGCAGCTGCGGAAGCAGGTGCCCGACTGGTGGCGGACGTTCTTCCCGCCACGGGCGGCGGCCTTCCTGTACGGGACCGGGCTCGGCGCGGGGTTCCTCACGTACATGACGCACGGGACGCTCGTCGTGGTGGCGGTCGCAGCTGCGGTGACGGGGAGTCCGCTGTTGGGTGCCGCGATCGTGATGCCGTTCGGCATCGCCCGAGGGCTGACGGTCCTCGTGGCGTTCGACGTACGAACCCCTGCCGAAGGAGCCTTGCTCGTCGAACGGCTGAGCCGCTCGTCCTCCCGGATCGGATGGCGCTTGGCGAACGCGCTCGCGCTGGGCGCGGTCCTGGTGCTCGCGCTGGTCCGCACGGCCTCGATCGACGAGCCGGGAGAGGCAGGGGCCCTCGCGGCGGCCGCGCTGACGGTGGCGTTCGGGGCATCGGCGATCGCCAAGCTCTCGGGGTGGTCGAGGTGGCGGCGGGCCCTGGGCTCCTACGGCCTGCCCGAACCGCTCGAACGCCACTCGGCGTTCGCCGTCCCGGCCGCCGAGGTGCTGGTGGCGCTGCTGCCGCTCCTGGGCCTGCGATCCACCGCCGGCCTGCTCGCGCTTGCGCTCCTGTCGGCGTTCTCCGTCGCGATCGTCGCCGCACGCGCCCGGGGGGATCGGCGGATCGACTGCGGGTGCTTCGGTGCTGCGCGCCGGCAGGACTACCGAATGCTCCTGCTCCGCAACGGCGTGCTCGCGGTCGTCGCGGCGATCGCGTGGCGGGCGGGGGAGGACGCGTGGGCCCTCCGTTCGCTCGGCGTGCCGCGCGGCTCCGAGCTGATCCCCGCGACGATCACGGTCGTCGGGCTCGCGCTCGCGGCCTGGGTAGCCGCGCAGGCCGTCAGGGCGCTCGGACGCCGGGGTGACGCATGAGCGTTCGGCTGCTCGCGGCCGTCACCGTCGTCGTGGTAGGCGCGCTGCTGTGGCTCGCGGCGCCCGCGATCGCGCATCACACGGACCAGACCGACCCGAACGACACATCCGGCACGATGGACCTCGAGGCCGTGCAGTTCGATCACGACGGGCCGCCGACATGGCGCTTCGTCACGTTCGCGGCGTGGACGGTCCGCAGGATCTGGGACCACGGGTATCTGATGGTGCAGCTCGACACGCACGGCGACGCCGGCATCGACTTCATCGCGGTGGTGCGTTCGATCGGCCGCGACCTCGAGGCGAACCTGTTCCGGATCCGCCGCGGCGGGCGGGAGATCGACATCGACCGGCTGCGGGCGAGCAAGGTCGGCTCGAGCGCGGCCCGGGTGTCCGTGAGCCTCGGCAAACTGACGTTCGGGTTGAACCGCACCTCGTACTTCTGGTCGGCGCTGTCGGCCTTGACCGGCCCGACCTGCCGCCAGACGTGCTTCGACGCCGTACCGGACGAGGGGATGATCGAGGAGCCGCTGCCGGGCGTTTCCCCCACGCCATCGCCCACGCCATCGCCCACGCCCACGCCATCGCCCACGCCCACGCCATCGCCCACGCCCACGACGTCGGCCACATCCACTCCGCCCGCCTGAGGCGTCATTCAGGACCGGGGACGGGCCGCTCGATAGACTCCGTACGGAGTTCGGGGACGTAGCTCAGTTGGTAGAGCACCTGCTTTGCAAGCAGGGGGTCGGCGGTTCGAGTCCGCTCGTCTCCACGGACTGATTTCAAGCTGTCACTCGGCGAATTGATACCCACGCGCCGAACGAGTCTGGGCGGCCCTGGATGCAGGCCGCCCGCTCGCAAATCACCGTTGAAGTCCGGGAACAGCCGAACGAGTGCATGGGGTTACCCGGCGAGCACACGGCCCCGCATCGCTTCGAGCTTGCCGGCGTCCCACAGCGTGGGCGACCCTTCGGCCTCGACGGTCTCGGCGAGGACTCGGCCTGCCATCGCCTCGAGCTTGCCCGTATCCCACAGCGCGTAGCCGTGGGAACCGACGCTCTCCGCCAGCACGCGGCCCTCCATGGCCTCGAGCTTGCCCGTGTCCCACAGCGGGGCGGACCCTTCGACCTCCAAGGTCTCGGCGAGCACACGACCCTTCATCGCTTCGAGCTTGCCCGCGTCCCAAAGCTCCGATCCCACGCCCGCAGCCTCGCGCGTGCCGCTGACGGCCACGCTCGTCGCCGAGCCATCGCTGCGAATCGCCACGGTGAGCGCCACCGCGCTCATGATCAGGGCCGCGGCCGCCAGGGCGGACACGGCCCCGGTCCACAAGGTGAACCGCTCCGGCCGATCTGAGACCCCGATGGTTCCCGCCTTCGTGCTCATGATCCCTCCTTCCACCTGGGGTACCGATCCATTGGCCCGAGGCTAGATGGAGCGCATGGCCGAGGAATCCCCGAAATCCGTACAGATCGTGGCGATGACCGGTACGTCTGGCTCAGGATCGCGGGGGCTCAGAGGGGGAGCTTCGAGGCCAGTTCCGTGCGAGAGCGGACGCCCAGCTTGCGATAGATCCGCTTCAGATGGGCTTCCACGGTATGGACGCTGACGAACAGGGCCTCGGCCACCTCCCGGTTGGTGCTGCCTGACGCTACGAGCGCCGCCACCTTGTTCTCGGTCGGGGTCAAGGCCAGCGACGAGGGAGCACGTCCGCCGATCCGCGCCAGCTCGGCACGTGTCTTGTCCGCCCACAACGCGGCCCCCAGCCCGTCGAAGATCTCCGAGGCCTTCGCGAGCGTGTCCCGTGCCTCCCGCTTCCTCTTCGCCCGGCGCTCCACCGCCCCGCGAACCAGGAGCGTCCGCCCCAGCTCGAACGGAAGGGGCAAGCGATCGTGCTCCCGCAAGGCCTCGTCGGCTGCGGCCGATGCACCGGCGAGATCACCCCGCGCCGCCAACACGAGCGCCCGGCACCTGGCGCCAGTGGCGATGGCCCAGGCCCGATCGAGGTTCCTGCCGGCCTCCTCGAAGGGGGCGAGGAGCGCCTCGGCCTCGGGGAGCCGTCCAAGCGCCACCAGCGCCTCTACCTCATCCGGGACGATCCGGAAGTAGGCGGGCTCCCGAACGCCCATCGCTTGCGCGAGCTCGACGGCCCTGGACAGATACGCGTCGGCCTCGGCGGGTCGGCCAAGGGAGAGCTCGAGGAAGCCCAGGACCGACAGGTTCGGGATCAGGAGGAGGATCTCGCCGGCCGCCTCGGCGACCCGCAGCCCTTCGAGGGCTTCTAGCTTCGCCGGGTCGGCCCGCCCCAGATGGCCTTCCACCAGGCCCACCGCAAAGTGGCCCTCCGCCGACATCCACGCCCCCATGCCGAATCGGTGGGCGGCCGCCCTGCTCTCCCGGGCGTGCTCCATGGCTGCATCCCAGTTGCCCGCCCAGCACTCCAGCTCGGCGAGGTGGTACCGGATCTGCGGGGCCGGGCTCGCGGCGCCGTGCGCCGCGGCATCACCCAGGAGCTCGGTGAACGTCCGGCGGGCCTCGTCCAGGCGATCGGTGAACTTGAGGAGCTGAGCCACGGTGAAGCTCGCACGCAGGACATGGGATTTGAATTCACCCTCCATGTGCCCTTCCAGAGCGCTCCCGCGATCGAGCAGCTCCTGATCGACCCCGCGTCCGAGGACGAACTCGACGAACGGATACGCCACGAACGCTTCGGCCATCACCCGTGGTTCCTGCAGCGCCTCGGCCAGCTGCAGCGCTGCGCGAGCGTGCCGTTCCGATGCCGCGAGGTCTCCCCTGAACAGCCAGGCGTACCCGAGGTTCTGCTCGATCCGTGCCCTCAGCGCGAGATCGTCCCCCGCCTCGCCCCGAGCAGCCTCGAACACGGCCCAGGCCCCCCGCCACCCTTCGGTCTCGGCGAGGCCCATCCCCAAGTCCAGCAGCACACGGGCCCGAGCCGGCCCGGCCATGGAGAGGTCCACCGCCTGCTCCAGGACGCTCCGCGCCAGCGAGGTGTCCCCGCACTCGTAGTGAGCCACACCCGCCTGGTGGGTCCGACGCACCAGGTCCTCGCCTGGGTCCGGCGGCGTGGCGCCGCGGGCCATCTCCCAGAGCTCGGCCGCGGATTGCGGCGCCCCCCGGGAGGAGGCCAGCAGGGCGGCCTCCTCGAGGGCGACGGCGACGGCGACGTCCGGGCCCTCGACGGACAGGGCCAGGTGGCGGGCTCGTTCCTCCAGATCGGGGACGATCGTCGCGAGCCGCGCGTGCAGCTCCCGACGCCTTGCCGGCGGGATCTTCTGGTAGATCGCGGACGCAAGGAGCGGGTGGGTGAACCGAAGCCGGTCGCCCGCGATCGATGCGACACCGCTCTCGATCGCGGGATCCAGGCGAGCGTCGATCGACGACGGAGCGATCGCGTCGGCGACCGTCTGGAGGGTCGGTGAAGACAAGGCCGAGACGATCTCCAGCGCCTCAACGGTCTCCCCCGGCAGTCCCTCGAGGCGGTGTTCGATGAGTTCCTGAAGGCTGTCGGGGATCGGGAGCCGCTCCCCCGACCCCACGTCGTCCCCACGACGGAGCAGCGCGAGTGCGATCTCCTGAGCGAAGAAGGGATTGCCCCCCGACATCTCGTGGATGCGCAAGAGCGTGGTCCGGGAAAACCGCTCGCCGACCGTGTCCAGGATGACCCGCTCGACGTCGACCAAGGAAAGCGGCCCGACATAGAGGACGTGTACGCGTTCCTCCGGGAACGCCGGCGCGACGCCGAAGGGATCGACCTCGGCATCCGATCCCCGTATGGCCGTCAGCACGCCGATCGGCTCGTCCCTCAGACGCCGGACAACGAACTGCAAGACGCGAGCAGACGGCAGATCCATCCACTGCGCGTCGTCGATGGCCACGACAACGGGCGTAGTGGACGCCACCGCACGGATGCACCCCAGGACGGCCAGCGAGACGGCCCGCTGGTCGGCGCGCCCGCCGGTACGAGGCGATCGCAGGAGCGCCACCTCCAGGGCCGCGCGCTGCGGTTCGGGGAGTGTCGGCAGGCTCTCGTCCAGGACGGGCTCGACGAGGTCGCCGAGGACGGTGTACGAGAGACGCCTCTCGGCCTCGACGGGGCTGCACGAGAGCGTCCGGTAGCCGCGCTCGAGGGCTCCCGCCAGTCCCTCCTTCCAAACGGTCGTCTTCCCGATGCCGGGGTCACCCGACAGAAGCAAGGCGCTCGGGCCGGTTGGGATCGAGTCCAGGAAGCGATGGAGGATCGCGAGCTCGGACTCGCGCCCGATGACGTCACCGGCCAAAGGCGCTCTCCCCGCGTCGGTGGGCCCCAGGATTGTAGGGATGGCCGGTCCGAACCTCGCAGATCCGTCGGGGCCCGGAGCGGCTTGCCGGCCGTGTACCAAATGTGTACCGGGTCAGCCTTCTAGTGGCGGTCCTTGAGTCCCTGGGCCGCTCTTGAATCAAGGGGACGACCTGCGCGGATCGCCAAGTCGCTGGTCAGCGGCTTGCGCTGCCGGTGCTTTGCAAGCAGGAAGTCGCGGGTTCGAGTCCGCTCGTCTCCACAATCCCAGGTCACGGGCCCTATTCCGACCAGTACCTTGCGCGAACGTTTTCAGCACACCGTACGGTTCTTCCGGTGGTGCGTCGAGGACGGCGAGGTTCAAGTGTCGCCGACGGTGAACATGCGTTCACCCGTCGTTCCCGAGCAGCCCGTACCCGTAATACCGTAGTGGGGTTCGCGGCGATCTCGTCGCGGTCGAGGCCCACATCGCGAACCTGCGCGAGTCATCTGACCCTCCTCGCAGTGCAGTCCCAGTCGCTGGTGGAGTCAACGGGGTGCCACCGGTAGGTCGGGTGGTGGCCCTTCGCCACGGAGTAGTTGAACTCGAGCCTCCGCTTCCTCAGGTCCCCGTCAGGAGTCGTATGCCTTGCCGTGAACGTGCACGCCACCGCGATCCAGAAGTGGGCTCGCCGCTTCGAACTGACCCTCCACGAACCCTCGGTGTTCACGCGGCAGTGCTGGCCCCGGTGGTCGATGTAGCAGAAGGTTCGCTCGGCGAAGGTCTCCTCGATGAGCACGTTCCGGTTATGAAAGACGACCGTGCCGTCAGCCCGAGCTGCGATCGCCTGGCCCCCGGAGAACCCAACGACGAACGAGAGCACCGCGACCCAGAAGACGAGGAGGCGCTTCATCAGAACTCCTCCCACTTCCAGCCGGATGCGGCGTGGCGGCATTCCTCGATGTTAGGCCACGCAACTGCTGAGATGCCCCAGTGGCGGATGTGCGTTCCCGTAGCGTGACCGGCGTCGCTCTGCCGGACGAGTAGGAGCGTTCATTCCGTCCGTCTCGCCACGCCTGGAACCCCGAGACCGCGAACCCGACCAAGGTGGCAGGCCAAATGAGACCCGCGCCTCCCGGCGTATGCAGGACGAGGCTGAGCAAGATCTGAGTCCGACAACGGCAGCCCCTGCCCCCAGCCCACGACGGACTCTGACCAAAGCCGCACGGCCAACACCAGGAATCCAGCGGCCAGTGGGAGGAGAACTATCTTGTTGGCCACACCGCCGACTCGGTATATGGCCATGGCGACTCCGATCCCTGCCAAGGCGTAGGCGGCAGCGATGAGCCGGGTGATGACCCGAAGCGGGGGCTTCATACCCTCAGCCGTCGGCACCCCGGCGGCCTTGGTTGAGGATGTACGCCGCCGTAGCGTGACCGGCTGACGCGTCCTGCCAGAGGGCCTGTCAGACGGCTGATTCGACCTCGGACGTATACGCGCAAGGAGCCTTGTCGGCCAACCGAGATGGTGAAAGTCAATCTGGGAGCGACGGTTCGCCAATGTCACCTGAGGCGTCTCAGATTCAACGGGCGCTGGTGGGTCACGCCGAGACTCCCGGCTATGTCAGGGAGGCTCGGGTGCGCTGAGTTCGACAAGGCGCATAGAGCGGCGGGGAGGAGTGGGGCTCGTTCTTAGGATTCGGTGGACTTACTGATCGCGAACTGAAGGCCGGCCCCGATGAGAGCGAGAGTCCCGGTACCGACCAGTACCTCAGTACCGAAGGCCGAAAAGCGCGCCCCGAACTCGGAGGTAGTAGAGGCGTAGGGCACCGTTCCCTCGAACCCGAGAATGGGCGAGTACACGACCCCCAATTGTGCAGGCCTCGGCGTGGATCTTCTTGCGGCCATCGTCATATGGTTCGCCCCCTGGTTGACGCCGTCAAGCATGTCGCTGGGTGACGGCCAGTGTGTTCACTGGGCTATGTGTCCTCCTTCACGAATCACCACGGCTGGGCGTCGTGTATGTCAAAACGACCTTGTTGGCACATTCACCAAGGCGGACCCGTCACCGGGCTCACGCGAGGGGGGCGTCACAGGGGTCTGTAGGCGGACTTCCCTCAACCGCGTCATGTACATGAGTTCTCGGCGAGACTCGACGATGAGTGACCGTCTTCCCGACCGGCAGTGCTGCTGCGGCAACTGTGGCGAGCCACTGCGCGACGAGGAGGTGACGTGCCAAGTGTGCGGAGCCCTCAACTGCATTCCCCCTCCCTCGAGGCCGATCTGAGTCGGCCGTCTACCCGCCGAGCGCGGCGCTTCTCGACGGCCTGATCCACTCGTCCAGATGGAGCATGCCGTGATGAACCAGGGTTCGCGAATGTTCCCCGGATTAGCCCAAGCTCACGCGGAAATCACGGGATCGAGTAGTTCAGGCTACCGCCGCTCGTGTCCTTGAACCCAGCACAGACAGAACGGATGCCCGGCAGGATCCGCGTAGACCTGGAAGTTGTCGACGGAGTCGACGTCCACCGCCGCTGGTTTGAGGACTTTCGCACCGAGCGACATGACGCGATCGTGGGCGGCCGCGAATTCCTCGACCCACAGGTCGAGGTGGATCTGCTGCTCGGGCGTGCCGTCGGGCCAGTCGGGCGGGACATGGTTGGGCGCCAGCTGAACTCCGACCTGCGGTTCGCCGTCGACCATGACCATATGCCAGTCATCCTCAGCATCGACCGTTCCGTCGAGTACGCCGGCCCAGAAGGTGCTCTCGGCCGCGAGGTCTGCGGCGTCGAACACGACGACCTGACGAGTGATTCGCATCTTCCCAACCTTTCTGGTGAAGTCCGGCGTTCCCCGCAGATCGGTTCAGGAGTTCATCCCGATGCTAATCAATGCCTTCGACGCTACGCATGAAACGGCGGAAAAATCAGGGTGCACGAGCGATGGCGAATACACCTTGATGGCGAGACGAGAAAGTGGGACCGCCTACCGGGCCGTAGCGCCGCGCGACGCTTCTCGACGGCGCGATCTACTCCTCGCGGTCAAGTCCGAGGTAGCCGATGGCGATCACGCCGGACGGCCTCCTCGAGCGTCGCCCTGCGTTCTCGATCAGGCGCACGGCCCGTTTGGCACCACAAGGTCTTTATCTCGGCCAGAACGCATCGCGCTTTGGAGTGCCACTCGCAGGCTGCTCAATGGCTCGGGAAGGCGGGATCTGTAGAGAGCCTGTCTGGGCAGTCGCTAGGATGCCTAAGGTCATGGGGGACTTACCCATCAGGAGTTCGCAGAGCGGGCGGGCGTTTCGGTCGGATTCGTTGATCGACTGATTAAGTTCGGCATCGTGTCCCGCGGAGAAGGCTCCTTTTGGAGTCGATCCGTCTCGATGGCGGATCATCCTCTCTCAGAGCCGAGGATCTGACCGGGCAAAGCGTAGCCGAGCGGCTGCTCCGAACGGTGTATTGAGACACGGTCACGAAGGCGTCGAGCGGCACATTGCCAGCATCGACGGAAGCCGGACGCTCCTGAAGGGCAGCTCCGATCATCACCCCTGATCGAGCGGATCTGGCTTCGGCGATCACCGCGGCCCGAGCCTGCCCGAGTATGCAGGGAGACGCTGGGCCCGAGGCCCGCGGGTGCCTCCGATCGAGGGACGGGGAACAGGGCCAACAGAGGCGTTCAAGGCTGAGGGCCCCGGGGCCGACAGAGAGAGCAGGGGACTGCCCGACGCGCGAGCGGGCAGCCGCCCTACCTGCCATGACTGGACACGAAACGGGGTTCCTCGGCCGCTACGGCCGTTCCGTCTGGGGCGGCGCGGCAGCTCTGCTCCTCCTCCCGCTCCTGGCCTCGTTCGTGCTGTCGGGTTCGTCGGTCTCCGAGGCCGAGCGCGAGGCGCAGGAGCGTGCGGCGAGCCTGGCATCCTCGGTCGTGGAGGAACAGCTCACGCCGCACCTGCTCACGCGGGACATCGAAGGCACCGACCATCGAGACCTCACGGTCCGCGTCCAGGCGGGCATCCTGTCCGACGACCGTTTCGAGGTCGTCCGCATCTGGCGCCTCGACGGCGCCCTGATCTACTCCACGGCGCAGCGCGACGACGTGCATGGGGTCGTCGCCGGCGACGATCGGTGGATCCAGCAGGCGCTCGACGGCCAGACCGTCAGCGTCCTCTCGAGCGCGGGCACCTATCACGAGGGCCTCAAGCCGCCCACCGAGGAACTCTTCCAGACTTTCATCCCGATCCGGCTGTTGGGCGACGCGGTGGACGGGGTCGTGGAGATCGACCAGCCGTATGACGCGATCCACGACCAGGCCTACCGACTGTGGCGTCCGGTGCAGGTCGTCGTGGTCCTGTTGCTGATCGGCGCCGGCGTCATGTTCGCGCGGACCTTCCGCGGAGGGGTCTCCCACGGAGCGGACGGGGTCGAGCGCAGGAGGCGTCCCGGCCGCCGGGCCGACGACCAGTCCGTGCGCGACGCCGCCGACCAGGCCGAGCGTCGGGTGCGCGAGACCGAGAAGCGCGTCGCCGAGCTCGAGACGCAGCTTGCCCGGGTCACGAGCACCGCGACGACCACGGCCGCGATGGAGGAGCTCGACCTCAAGCTCCGCGCGTCCGAGGCCGAGCGCGAGGAGCTCGCCGGCACCGTCAAACGCCTGCAGGCCGAGCTCGCCGAGAGCCAGGCCGAGGTGAGGCTGGCGCGACAGGGTTCGGCGGGCACGCCGGCAGAGACCAAGCGCATCAACAGGCTGATCGCCGACGCCGAGAGCAATGCCGTGGCGGCCGAGCGCAAGGCCGCCGTTGCCGAGAAGAGGGCGCAGGATGCCGGCAAGCGGGCATCGATGAGCGCCGAGCGCGGCCTCGAGCTCGAGGCGCAGCTCCGGGAGGCCCAGAAGCTGGCCGGGGACCTCCCGAAGCTCTCCGGAAGCGTAGACGAGCCGGTCGCGGACGGTGAACGCATGCTGCGCCCCGACGTCCCGGCCGCCGACGACCCACCGGCGTGGGACGAGGTCGAGGATCCGTTCGGCGACACGTCCGACGCGTTCGCGACGTCCCCGGACACGTGGTCGGACTCGCCGGCCGACGTCGAGGAGCCGGTCCAGGAGCCCGCCGAGGGTCCGTCTCTACGCGAACGGCTCGCCCGCGCGGCGGCCGCCCGCAGGCGGCTCAGCTGATCCGCGCGCTCCGGGCGACCTCCCGGAGCGGATCCACCGCGTACGCGGACAGCAACGCCGACTCGACCAGGCCCGCCGGGAGCACGCGTCGCATCCGGTACTCGTACCGCCGGCTGAGCTCGAGATGCGGCTCGCACAGCGGCACCATCCGGCCGCCGCGGTGCCGAACGACGAACGCACACTCGCTCGGCGCGTGGTTGCCCCACAGGGAGAAGCACAGGTAGCAGAGGAGCCGCAGGCGCTGCGGGTAGCCGAGCTCGGCCCGGAACCCGCGCTCGTGTTCCACGAGGCGGCCCCAAAGCGCCACGGTGCCGAGCACCGCGGGGTCGCGGGACTGGCGCAGCTGGTCGGGGTCGTTCACGGCGTACAGCCCGCAGGTGCAGGCGAGGTGGGGGACCACGTGGGTGCGGTGCCGGGTGCACGTCGCCGAGGCGGGCCGTCCGGCCGGCCACGGTCGGCCGTCGCCGGCGATCGGCGCCAGGCGCACCCGCGAACCGTCACGCGATCCCGAGAGCGTCCAGCACCGCCACGCCTGGACGGCTTCGACCGACGCGACCGGCTCCTCAAGGAGGATCTGGCCGGTGCTCACGGACCGGGCTCGACGGGGTCCGGAACGAGTGGCTCGGGTTCGAGGTCCGGCACGTCCTCGGGCAGCGGCAGCGAGACGGGCTCGATCTCGATGATCCGCCGCGGACGACCGATGTCCATGCGGGACTCCCTCGAACGGTGCCGACTTCCCGAGCCTACTCCCGCCGGCACGTGGCGGGCCAGGCGGGCCTCAGTTCGGCACGAGCTTGTTGATGCCGTCGAAGTCGCTGAAGTAGATCCGTGCTCCCGGACCCACCTCGTACGACAAGGTGCCGTCGCCGTGCCGGTAACGACCGAGTGGCTCGCGATCGCGTTGCGCTGGTCGTTGAACAGGATCCGCGTCACGTCGCCGTTGTTGACGGCTCCCGCGAACGCCGCACCTTCGCTCCGGCGTCCGAGGCCGCAGCCGTTGCCGTAGTTGTCGCCCCCGACCATGCGGTTGACCTCGTCGTTGCACTCGGGCCCGTTGCCGTCTCCCACATCACGTCGGTTCGCGGATCGAACGCGAACCCGAAGGAGTTGCGGATGCCGTACGCCCACCCGGACGAACCGGTCGTCGGCGTCCGTGTAGGGGTCGTGAACGCGCACCTCGCCCGTCGTCTTCTCCACGTACCAGATCTGCCGCCCCGGTCCGAACGTGATCGCCACCGGCCGATTGAGGTTCCCCGCGACCTCGCGCGCGTGGATCGCCGGGGCGGCGGCCGCCGCGGGGCCCCGAGGCCCGACCAGGCGAGCATCAGCCCGGCGAAAAGGGGAGGAACGACGCGGGCGATCCACCGTTTCATCCGTCGGGCTCCTCTACAGTTCGATCCGATGCGCAGGCGAATCCGCGGCATCATCCCGCACGAACCCCGTATCGGCGCGGACCACTCCCCTCGTGCGCTGGTGGTGCTGGTCGTCGCCTGCGTGCTCGGCGGTTGCTCCTCCGCGGTGGACGAGGTCACGTCCGCGATCACGCCCTCGGCCTCGCCCCAGCCGGCGACCGGGGTGGCGGGCGCCCTCGTGCCCACGCAGGACCCGGCCATCGCGATCGAGACGCCGCCGGACGACGGCGAGGTCTCGAGCCCCCTCTCGGTCACCGGGACCGCCGACGTCGTAGGCCGCCAGGTGACCGTGCGCGTCCTAGACGGGGCCGGCGCCCTGCTGGCGGCGATCGACGTCGACGTGCGCTGCACGCACGGATGCCCGGGGACGTACGGCACCGAGCTGTTCTTCTTCGTCGAGCGCCGGGAGCCCGGATGGGTCGAGGTCTCGGGCGAGACCGACGACGGGCGCGCGGTGTCGCTGGTGCACGTCGTCCTGTTCCCCGCGTGAGGTAGGGTCGGCGCCGATGCCCGACGTCTCCGAGACGATCCCTCTGTGGGAGCGGCGCTTTCGCGCTCCCACCCGAACGCTCCCGATCTGGAGCCCGCACGCGCCGGACCGGTTCGCCCTGCTCTCGGACGAGGAGGGGTCGTTCCAGGCCTACGCCTGGGAGCCCGGCTCCGAACCCAGGCGGCTGACCGACGAGCCGGTCGGAGTGTCGGCCGCGACGATCTCGGCCGACGGGGATCGCGTCGTCTGGTTCTCGGATCCGACGGGGGACGAGTCCGGACGGTGGCTGTCGGTGCCCTTCGAGGGGGGCGACCCCGAGGAGCTGTTCCCCGGCGCCCCGAACGGCTGGCCCGAGGGTCTAGCGGTCGGGCGCGAGCGGAGCGTCGGCGTGATCGCCGACCGCGAGGGGTTCGCCGTCTACGCGAGCGAGCATGGGGGACCGGCGAAGGAGATCCATCGGGACGCCGAGCAGGTCGGGTTCTCGGACAGCGACTTCCACCTCGAGGGGTTCGACACCGTGGGGCTGTCCGCGGACGAAGGCCTGATGTGCCTGGAGGTCGCGCAGGACGGAGACTCGATCCACCGCAAGCTGCTGGCCATGGATCCGCGCGACGGCGCGATCGTCGCGGAGCTCGCCGACGGTCCGGGGTTCGCGCTCAGCGCCTACGCGTGGTCGCCGCGCCCGGGGGACCAGCGGATGCTGGCCGGGCACGAACGCGGGGACCGGATCCGCCCGACGCTCTGGAGCCCGGCGACGGGCGAGCGGTTGGACGTGCCGGTGGACCTGCCGGGCGACGCGATCCCCGTGGACTGGTGGCCGGACGCCGGATCGCTGCTCCTGGTGCACCTGTTCCGCGGGCGGGACCGGCTGTACCGGTACGACCTGGCGACGGGCACGATGACGGAGGTGCGGCACCCCGTGGGCGAGATCCACGGGGCGCAGGTCCGCCCGAACGGCCGGGTGTGGGTCCGGATGTCGAGCGGTGGGCAGGCGTCGCGCCTCGTCGACGATGCCGGCGCCGAGATCATGCCGGCCCCGCCCGAGGGCGTTCGCGTCGGTCGGCCGTATCGCGAGTGGCTGTTCGAGGGGGTCGAGGGGCGCGTGCACGGCTGGGTCGCCACGCCGGAGGGGGATGGGCCGTTCCCGCTGTACCTCAGGGTGCACGGCGGGCCGAACTGGCTCTACCTCGACACTTGGTGGCCGGAGGTGCAGTCCCTGCTCGACGAGGGGTTTGCCGTCGCGATGGTCAACTACCGGGGCTCGATCGGCTTCGGCCGAGCGTGGCGCGACCGCATCATCGGCGACATCGGCTTCCCCGAGGTGCAGGACGTGATCTCCGGCCTTGACGACCTGGTCGCCCGTGGGGTCGCCGACCCCGAACGCGTCGTGATCGGCGGATGGTCGTGGGGCGGGTACATCACCCTGCTCGCGCTCGGCACGCACCCGGAGCGGTTCGCGGCGGGCGTGGCCGGGGTTCCCGTCGGCGACTACATGGACTCCTACGACGACTCGGCCCCGTCGCTGCAGGCCTACGACCGGACGCTCGCTGGCGGCGTCGTGCACGACATCCCGGAGTTCATCGCCGAACGCTCACCGATCACCTACGTCGCCAAGGTGAAGGCGCCGGTGTTCATCCTGGTGGGCGAGCACGACAGCCGCTGCGTCCCCAGCCAGGTCTACCGGTACGAACGCGCCCTGCGAAAGGCGGGCGGCGACGTCGAGCTGTACTCGTATGCCCAGGGCCACAGCTCGTACGTGGTGGACGAGGAGATCCGGGAGTGGGGGGCCGTGCTCGAGTTCCTGCGCCGGCGCGTTCGGCTGCCCTGACTCCCGCTCACTCGCCCATCGTCGTGAAGCTCCGCCATAGACCTGTGGCGTCGATGGCAAGGCGCGGCCCCTGGTAGCCGTGTCCGCCCTCGATCATCGACCGGACGTCCCGGTCGCTGTAGCCGAGCGATGCGAGGTCGGACCGCTCCCGCGCGGCGAGGGCGCCGAAGTCGCTGTCCTTCAGGTACGGCCAGATGTAGAGGGTGCCGTATCCCTCGATCGTCACTGGTGCGGAAGCTGGGAGCAGCAGCACCCGGACCATCGCATCCAGGACCGAGGGATCCGCTCGCCACGCATCCAGCGGGTCGGAGCCGTCGTCGAAGTTGAACACGAACGTGTTCGAGTCGATGAGCGGCGCGAGCGCGTCGAAGTCCCTCGCCTTCGCGGCGTCGTAGATCCGCTGCGCGGTCACCGCGACGTCGGCCGGAACGCCGGTGACGTCGGGGCCAGCTTGCGGTGCTTCGCCGACCGGGGTCTTTACGGGGACCATGACCGCGCCGAGGCTCGCCCCGACGGCGTCGGGCATCGAAAGGAGCAGCGTCCCCCGTCCGTCGGGTGTTGGCGAGACCTTCACGTCGAACCCGAACGTCCGGTCGGTGAACTCGTACCGGGTGAACCCAAGGGATGGTTCGAACGTCGGCCCGTCGAACACGTGCGCCTCGAGGGCGGGCACGCCGTCGAAGAGCTCGGACACCCGTCCCGAGACGTGGACCACTCCGGGGGCGACCTCGGACGGGTCATCGAGCTCGATCAGTGGTGACGAGACCCTCACGACGCTCCAGGCGCCGGTCGGGCCCGTGCGACCGAGTTGGCTCACCCCGACGGTGATCGGCGGTACGCTGTCGCCGAAGGTCCTGTTGTTGATCATGACCTCGGTCTCGCTCCCGATGACCTCGATGTGCTCGAGCTGATCGTCTCCCGGCTCCCACCCCAGGATGTTGACCGCCAGGAGCGAGGCGATCCCGTCGGGGCTGGCCTGGAGCGGATAGTGACCCTCGTCGACCGCTGCCTGCGTGGCGGCGAGCGCATCGGCGTCGGTCTCCGGCCAGAGGCCCTGGAACGGCCGCGCCGGCGTCGGTCCGGTCACGGCCGGCCGCTGGGTCGACGGCTCGACGAGCCGCAGCGCGGACACGCTCACCGCGACGAGGGCGAGCACCACCGCGACGCCGGCCCCGGCCGTCAGGACGCGACGACGACGCGCTCGGCGGAGCGTTCGACGCTTCGAGCCCTCGACGTCGACGGGCATCTCGTTCGCCAGGTCATGCAGGAGGTTGCGTACCCGGGTATCCATCACTTCTCCTCCGGGAACTGTTCGCGGAGACGTTCGAGGCCGCGGGACACCGTGGACTTGACGGTCCCGAGCGGCATGCCGAGCGCCTCCGCCGTATCGGCCAGGCTCAGGTCCTCGTAGAAGCGGAGGATGATCGCGGCCCGCTGTTCGGGGCGCAGGGTCATGAGCGCTTCCCGGAGTCGCTCGCGATCGCCGAGGTCGTTTGGGGAGGGCGCCGCCTCCGGCGGGTGCTGGCGCTCGAGGAACGCGCGTTCCACGCGCCGCCGGCGGAAGTGCGACGTCGACAGGTTCACGATCGTCCGGCGCAGGTACCACCAGAACGCGTCCCGGTTGCGCAAGTCGTGGAAACGGCCCAGCACCTTGACGAAGGCGTCCTGGACGAGGTCCTCGGCGAGGGCACGGTCTCCGGTGAGCAGGTAGCCCAGGCGCAGCGCCTCGGCCGCGTGAACGCGATAGAGGGCGTCCATGCCGCCCTCGGCCGCGGCGCGCTTCCTTCGATCCACCGAAATGACCATCTCATCCCCAGACGCGGAGCCTCACGGGCAGGTTCCAGGGGAGCGGGAAGGTTGGCTGACCGGGGCCGTCTTCGGAATCACGCCGATACCGATCGATATCGGGGGTGGGGCGGTCTCTCGAGTGGTGACCGTCAGCGTTCTGTCAGTAAGAACCCTGACGGGTGATCGGAGCTGACCGGGCCCTTCTCGCCCGGCATGGCCCCCGGACCCCCTAGACCAGCCCCTGGTCGAGCATGGCTTCGGCGACCTTCAAGAACCCGGCGATGTTCGCGCCGTGCACGTAGTTGCCGGGCACGTCGAACGCCTCGGCCGTGTCTCGGCACTGCTGGTGGATCGCCTTCATGATCTGCTTCAACCGCGCGTCGACCTCCTCACGGGGCCACGCGAGCCGCAGCGAGTCCTGGGCCATCTCAAGCCCGGAGACGGCGACCCCGCCGGCGTTCGCGGCCTTGCCCGGCCCGTAGAGCGTCCCGGCGTTCACGAACTGATCCACGCCCTCGGGCACCGTAGGCATGTTGGCGCCCTCGCTCACGGCGAACACGCCGCCGGCGATCATGTTGGCCGCGTCCTTGGCGTTGATCTCATTCTCGGTGGCGCTCGGGAACGCGCAATCGGCGGAGATGCTCCACAGCGGGTTCGCGTCCGCTTTCGGGTCGAAAGCCGTGAAGGTCGCGTGCGGGAACCGCTCGGCGTACTCGGCGATCCTGCCCCGCCGCTCGTTCTTCAACTCCATCACCCAGGCGAGCTTCTCGTTGTCGATCCCGTCGGGGTCGTGCACGAAGCCGTCGGAGTCCGAGAGCGTGACCGCCTTCGCGCCCATGTCGTTGAGC
>JBKPKU010000040.1:0-21799 GCA_046731295.1 Actinomycetota bacterium | reverse complement strand
GGCGACCGACTGGGTCGAGGACATCATGCTGGCCACCGCCGGACAGGACACGTACACGCAGTGGGTCAACCACGAGATCCCGTTCACGGACCCGGCCGTCAAGACGGCGGTGCAGGACTTCGGCGACGTGATGTTCCACCCCGGGTACGTGCTGGGTGGCGCCGACCAGACGCCGTCGATCGCGTTCGGTGACGCGCCGCTGCCGATGTTCGACAGCCCGCCGGGCTGCTGGTTGCACCGGCAGGCCACGTTCATCAACGCCTTCTTCCCGAAGGGGACCGAGTACGGCGTGGACTACAGCGCATTCCCGTTCCCCACGATCGATCAGCAGGGAGGCCTGTTCGCAGGCGAGCTCGCGGTGGCCTACCGCAACTCGCCCGAGATCAAGGACTTCCTCGACAAGTTCAGCGGCGAGGGGTTCCAGTGCGCGATGGCCGGGGACCCCGGTCTGTCGAGGCTCTCGCCGAACGTGAACGTCGGGCAGGACTGCTACGCGAACCCGGTCCTGGCCGACGCCTCGGGGCTGCTCGCCGCCGCGCTGAAGGGTGAGGGCGGGGTCCAGGCTGGATTCGACGCATCGGATCAGATGCCGCCGGAGGTCGGTTCGGGATCGTTCTGGACCGGCATGGTGCAGTACATGCAGGACGGTCCCGACTCGCTGGACGGGATCCTGCAGGACATCGACGACAGCTGGCCGTCCGGGTAGCGTGACCACCCGGATCCAGTCGAGCGGGAGGGGACGGCCATCCGGCCGTCCCCTCCTCGTTTGCGTGAAAGGCCGGGAGGCGGCATGGTGACGTCGATGAGTGCGTTCGGGCGATGACCGCATCCGGAGGCTCGAGCGAGGCCGCGACACTGACGGCGCCGCCCTCCAAGCCCCGGGCGCTCGGCGTGTTCATCCTGCGCCTGCTCGTCGCCCTGGCGATCCCGGTGGCCGCGTTCGCCGTCCTGTGGCGAACGTTCGACTTCCTACGCGACGAGAACGCCAACCGCCTGCTGGTGGTGGGCGTGGCCATCGTCGTGGGCGTCGGCGGCGTCTTCTTCCTCTACTGGGCGATGAACCGGATCGTGGACCTGCTTCCCGAGCGGTACCGGGAGGGGGTCCGGCCCTACGTCTTCGTCGGGCCCGCGCTCGTGATCCTGGGCGTGTTCCTCGTCTACCCCGTGATCAACACGCTGCTGATCAGCTTCAGGGACTCAACCGGGGACAGCTTCGTCGGGCTGGACAACTTCAAGTTCGTCTTCACCGACGACAGCATGTTGCGGGCGATCCGCAACACCCTCGGGTGGACGCTGGTCGTGCCCGCGGTCGCCGTGTCCATCGGGCTCGCATACGCGACGCTCGCCGACCGCCTGCGCCGCGGCGAGGCCGTCGCCAAGTCCCTGATCTTCATGCCGATGGCGATCTCGTTCGCCGGCGCCGCGATCACCTGGCGCCTGATCTACGACTTCCGGCCGGAGGGGTTCGGCTCCAACATCGGGCTGCTGAACGGCATCTGGATGGGCCTGGGTCACGCTCCCGTCGCGTGGCTCCAGGAGGACCCGTGGAACAACCTCCTGCTGATGGTGATCATGGTGTGGATGCAGACGGGGTTCGCCATGGTGGTCCTGTCCGCCGCGATCAAGGCCATCCCCGCAGAGATCACCGAGGCGGCGCGGATCGACGGCGCCTCCGAGTTCCAGGTCTTCCGCCGCATCATCGTGCCCAGCATCGCGCCCACGATCGCCGTCGTGACCACCTACATGGTCATCAACGCGCTGAAGGTCTTCGACATCGTCTTCGTGATGGGGAGCGCGGAAACCAATAAGACCGAGGTGATCGCCGAGCGGATGATCGACTGGTTCTTCATCTCGAACAACGACGGGCGAGGCGCGGCGATCGCTGTGGTCCTGTTCGTCGCGATCATCCCGATCATGGTCTGGAACATGAAGCGCTTCCGCGAGCAGGAGATGATCCGGTGAGCGCCCCGGCGATCCCGATCCCCGAGATCGACCAGGCCCGACCAGCGACCCAGGCCCGCGCCACCGACGAGGCGCCCGGGGCCCGTCGTGGCGGCTGGTTCGTCCGGATCGCCATCGTGGTCATCGTCCTGCTCTGGCTGATCCCGACGCTCGGCGTGCTCGTCACGTCCTTCCGGCCCGAGAACCTCGTGGACACCACGGGCTGGTGGACGGCATTAGCGCACCCGTTCCGAGCCGCGGAGTGGACGTTCGAGAACTATCGGCTGGCGCTGGACCGCGGCGGGCTCGGCAACGCGTTCCTGAACAGCCTCGCGGTGACGATCCCGTCAACCGTCATCCCGATCACGATCGCGGCCTTCGCCGCGTACGCGTTCTCCTGGATGGAGTTCAGGGGACGGTTCCTGCTGTTCGTGGTGGTCGTGGGCCTCATGGTCGTGCCGATCCAGATGACGCTGATCCCGCTGCTACGCCTGTTCGCCAACGGCGCAACGATCGGGCGGCTCATCGTCTTCCCGGACCTGGATCTGAACGGCACGTTCATGGGGATCTGGCTCGCGCACGCGGGGTTCGGCCTGCCGCTCGCGATCTACTTGTTACGCAGCTACATCGGGTCGTTGCCGTCCTCGATCATCGAGTCGGCCAAGATCGACGGGGCCGACCACTTCACAATCTTCTGGCGCCTGGTCGTCCCGCTCTCGGTGCCTGCCCTGGCGGCGTTCGCGATCTTCCAGTTCCTGTGGGTGTGGAACGACCTGCTGGTCGCCTACGTGTTCCTGGGCGGGACCCGCCAGACCATGGTGCTGCCGATCGCGCTCGCGGGTCTGGTGGGCGAACGCGGGGAGACCTGGCACCTGCTCACGGCGGCGGCGTTCATCTCGATGGTGTTACCGCTGATCGTGTTCTTCTCTCTGCAGAAGTACTTCGTGCGCGGGCTGACGGCCGGCGCGGTCAAAGGATGAGCGCGATCCGGGCGTCGCGGCCAGCCGCGAACGCGGTGGATCCGAAGGCTCCGCGCCGCATGTGGCGGGCGATCCTGCTCTCGACGCTGCTGCTCGTCCCCGCATACTGGACGCTGCTGATCGGGGTGGTCTCGGTCGCCTCGACGAAGGCGGGCGGGGTCGCGGCCCCCGGCCTGTGGATCGCGTTCGGGCTGATGCTGGTGCCGTTCGTGTACGTGGTGCTCGCGTTCGCGTCCGCGCACCCGAACGCGCCCGGCGCGGTGGTCAAGGCGATGGCGCTCGCGGTGGCGATCGGCCTCCCGATCTCGGCGCTTGCGGCAGACGCGGTCACGGGGTTCGTCGCTGGGATCGGTGCGGGGGGCATCGTCGCGCTCCGCTCGGACGCCGAGCGCCCGTGGCGGGCCCGCGTGCTCGGCGTGCTGGTGGCCACGGCGTGGGCGTTCCTCACGGTTCGCGTGGTGCCCGAGGCCGCGTTGCTGCTCGCCCCGATCCTGCCGTTCACCAGTGTCGGGCTGGCCGACCACCTGCTGGTGCTCAGGCGGGAGCGACTCGCAGCACCGCTCCCTCCCACGGCCCGAGACTGAGGTCCCCCTCCACGCGCTCGCCGTCTCGCGCGCGGTCGGTGTCGATCGCGATCACCCCCCGGCCCGGCGCGAGCGTTGCCGCCTCGCCGGACAGGTTGACCGCGACGATGACGCCCTCGCCGCGGCGCCAGGCCCAGACCCCGTCCGGCGAGGGGAGAGAGGCGTAGTCGCCCGAGCGGAGCTCGCTCATCTCGCGCCGGAGCGCGATCAGGTCCCGGCACAGGTGCAGGGTCGAGTCCAGATCCGAACGCTGGTCGGCCACGTTCGCGACCGCCGGGTCGCCGATCGGCAGCCACGGCCGGACGTCCCCCCGGGTGAAGCCGGCTCCGGGTTCGACCGCCCATTGCATCGGCGTGCGCCCCGGGTCTCGCACGACCTGCGCGTTGCCGATCAGGCCGGGCCCGTCCCGGACCTCTCCTCTCTCGATCGGCACCTCGGTCATGCCGATCTCGTCCCCGTAGTACAGGAACGGCGTCCCGCGGAGCGTCAGCAGCGTCAGGAGCGCGCACCGGATCCTCGCGGGGTCGCCCCCGCACCACCGGCTCGGGAAGCGCCCGACGTCGTGGTTCGACGCGGTCCAGGCGGGCTGCGCGCCCGCGGGGAAGGAAGCCTCGGTCGCCTCCACGATCGCGCGGAGCGTGGCCGCCTCGAGGTCCGCGAACATGAACGAGAAGTTGAAGCACAGGTGCAGCTCGTCCAGGTCGCTCCCGTAGAAGGTCGCGAGCGCCTCGGGATCGAACAGCCACGTCTCACCCACCAGCACGCGGCCGGAGGCATCGGCGAGCGTTCGCCATCGCCGGTACACGTCGTGCACCTCTGGCCGGTTCATGTTGTGGACGAACCGCTGCCCCCGCCGACGAACCTCGGGCGGGTCGTTCTCGGCGGGCGCCGGATTGTCCCGCAGCCCTGCGTCCTTGACCAGGCCGTTTGCCACGTCGATGCGGAACCCTGCGATCCCGCGGTCGAACCAGAACCGCATGATGTCGTCGAACGCGTCGTGCACCTCGCGGTTCCACCAGTTGAGATCGGGCTGCCCGGGCAGGAAGTTGTGCAGGTAGCACTGCCCGGTCGCCGGGTCGAGCTCCCACGCCGGGCCGCCGAACACCGAGAGCCAGTTGTTGGGCGCCGAGCCGTCGGGCCCCGGGTCGGCCCAGACGTACCAGTCCCGGTGCGCCGCCTCGCGCGAGGACCGGGAGTCCGCGAACCACGCGTGCCGGTCGCTGGTGTGGTTCGGGACGAGGTCGAGCAGGATCCGGATGTCGCGTGCGCCTGCCTCGGCAACGAGCCGGTCCATCGTCGCCAGATCGCCGAGTTCGGGGTGAACGTCCAGGTAGTCGGCGACGTCGTAGCCCCAGTCCCGGTTCGGCGAGGGGTGGATCGGGGAGAGCCAGATGCCGTCGACCCCGAGCCATTCGAGGTGGTCGAGGTGGTCGATCACGCCCTGCAGGTCGCCGATGCCGTCGCCGTCGGTGTCGGCGAACGAGCGGACGTAGATCTGATACACGACGCCGTCGTGCCACCACGCGTGCTCGGTCACCTCCGGAGTATGGCGCTCGGTAGCCTGATCAGGATGGAGGCTCCGGGCGTTCGCGTCCGGCGGGCGATCCCCGCCGAGTGGCAGCGCGTGCGTGAGCTCCGGCTGCGCTCCCTCGAGGACGCGCCCGAGGCGTTCGGTTCGACGCTGGAGGAGGAGCAGGCGTTCGGCCAACCGGAGTGGGTCGCGTGGATCGAGGGGTGGGAGGGCGCGACGAACGCGCTGTATGTCGCCGAGGCGGAGGACGACGGCGCATGGGTCGGCATGGCGGTCGGATCGCGCACGGGGGAGGAGGGCCGTGCGCACCTGTACGGGATGTGGGTCGACCCCGCCTGGCGGACCCGCGGGGTGGGCGCTCGTCTCGTCCACGAGGTAATCGGGTGGGCCGGGTCGTGGGGCGCGCGCTCGATGGTGCTCGGCGTGACCGAGACCAACGACGGCGCGGCCCGCTTCTACGAGCGGCTCGGGTTCGCCGACACCGGACTGCGTCATCCGCTTCGCGAGGGCAGCCCTCTGTCCGTCCGGATCCTGCGGCGCGTGCCCTGATCCTGCGGACGCGGACGCCGGTTCGCGCCGGGTCGGGGCCTTGACGTACGATGCCCCAAGACCCTGATCGAGGGAGGCCGATGTGGTCAGCGCGTTCATCCTGATCCAGACCGAGGTCGGACGGGCCAGCAACGTGACCCGCGAGATCAGCGGCGTGAAGGGCATCGTGTCCGTCGACCCCGTGACCGGTCCCTATGACGTCATCGCCCGGGGAGAGGCCTCCGATCTGGATGAGCTCGCGAAGGCCATCGTGATGCCGATCCAGTCGGTCGAGGGCGTCACGCGCACGCTCACCTGCCCCGTGCTCGCCCTCTAGGCCGGACGCGCCGGAGGGCGCGGTCAGGCCGGCTGCGTCCGAAACGACAGCATGACGTCGCTGCGCTCGCGGAGCTCGAGCGTCTCGGGGAGGTCGGCGGCGAGGTCGGCGATCCGTGCGAGCAGCTCGCGCCGCGCATGCGGCGGCAGCGACGCGATGTCGCTGGAGGTCGCGTAGAGGTCGGCTACGCGGTCCGACCGGATCGCGTGCGCGATCGGGAAGAACCGGCGTTCGAACGGCGTGAACCCCTCGACCCGCCGCGGTTCGTACCAGGACCGATACGCGTCGATGAACTCGGAGGTGCCGCGAACCCGCTCGACGGCACGTTCGATCTCACGTGTGACGGAGATCGTCGAGGGATCCTCGGCGACGATGGACGAGTCTCCCGGCAGAGCGGGACCGAGAGCCTCGTCGCTGCGGGCCCAGAACAACGCGAGCGCGCCGCCCGGACGCAGGACGCGGCGCATCTGTTCGGGCGCGCGATCGGCATCGAAGTGGTGGAACGCGTTCCCGACCACCACGGCATCGGCCGAGCCGTCCTCGACCGGGATGCGTTCGGCCGTCCCCGCCAACGCCGTGACCCCCGGCGCCTTGTCCTGCAGGACGGAACGCATGTTGGCCGCGGGTTCGACCGCGATCACCCGGCACCCGATCGCAGCGAACCGGCGCGAGAGCTGCCCGGTGCCGGCCGCGAGGTCGATCACCGTCGATCCGGGTTCGAGCCCGGCCCGCCCGGCGACCCAGGCGATGGCCTCGGGCGCGTACGTGGGGCGGAGCTCGTCGTAGTCCCGCGCGTCGACGGCCCCGAAGTCGAACCCCATCGTCGCGCATCGTACGCGTCGGCCGTACGCTTCCGGGATGACGCCCGACGCGCCCGGCGGATCCCCCGATCCGAACGCAACCCGGGCCGAACCCGCGGGCCGGCGCGCGTCGAACGCGCACGGGCGCCAAGCGGTTCTCACCCCGCTCCCGCGCCGAACGCTGGCCGAGGAGACGCTGATCGTCCTGTCGCTCTCGCTGCTCGCGAGCGCGGTCTTCGCGATCCTCAGCCTCTTCGAGGCGCCGCTGCGCGGCGTCACCGTCGCGTCGGTCTCACAGAGCACGCAGCTCGCGCGGCAGGTGTTCGGCTCGTTGTTCGCGCTCGCGCCCGTGTGGCTGGTCGTCTACCTCGTCAGGCGCAGCGGCGAGGGCCTGCAGGGCATCGGACTGCGTTGGGACCGTCCGCGCGAGGACCTGGTGCGCGGCGTGATCCTGTTCGCGATCGTCGGGATCGGCGGCATCGGCGTGTACCTGGCCGCGGTGGCTCTGGGGGTGAACCGGTTCGTCGTTCCCGTTCCGCCGCTGCACCACTGGTGGACGGTGCCCGTCCTGGTACTGAACGCTGCCGAGGCGGCTCTGCTCGAGGAGGTCGTCGTCGTGGCGTACCTCGTCACGCGGCTGCGCCAGCTCGGGATGACCGAGCTCGCGGCGATCGGGCTGAGCGCGCTGCTTCGGGGCAGCTACCACCTGTATCAGGGGTGGGGCGGGTTCCTCGGCAATGTCGCGATGGGGGTGCTGTTCGGGTTCGTGTTCGTACGGACCCGCCGCGCGTGGCCGATCGTGATCGCACACTTCCTGCTGGACATGGCCGCCGGCATCGGCTTCGTCCTGTTCCGGGAGCACCTGCCGGGGTTCCGATGAGCCGTCTCGCCGCACGATGACGAAGGCCCTGGGCCGGCGATCGCTCCGGGCCGCGCTGCGCGACACCGCGTCGAACGGGTTCGCGCACGTCGACGGGCTGGTCGAGCCGCCGCTGCTGCGGGCGCTCCGGCGCGAACTCGGCGACGGCCCCCTGCGCCGGATGGCCGGAACGTTCGGCAAGGCCGGGGTCCGGATGGAGATCGACGGCCTCGACCTGGAGGCGCCGTTCGACGGCTTCCCGGCCCTGGCCGAGCTCGCCGCCGCGTTCGAGGAGCGCGTGCGGCGCGACGGAGACGGGATCCGAGGGCTGCGCACCTGGTCCCCGAACGAGGCCGGCGCGGCCCGCTACCACCCGGGCTCGGTGGGTGTGACCGCTCACATGGACGGCGGCTGGTACCGGCGCCTGGTCGCCGTGTTCACCGTCGCTGGCTCCGCCCGGTTCGAGGTCCGCGCGTCTCGGGAGGGCCGGGTGCTCGAACGCTGGGACGCCTCGGCCGGCTCGGTCACCCTCATGCGCGGGCCGGGGCTGGCCGGGGTTCGGGACGGGCGGCCGTACCATGCCGTGCACGGTCCGCGGCGCGGCGTCCGCTGGTCGCTCGCGCTGCGGATGCGTTCGGACGCGCCGGGCGCCTAAAGGCTCACTGGAGTTGCCGGGGGAACCGCCGCTCGAACCGGCGGGACCAGCGGACCGTGCCGTCCTCGGTGGCCTGGATCTCCGGCAGCAGGTGGTACGCGTAGGTACAGCATGGCGGCCGGTCGAACGCCGTCGCGCATCGTGACGAAGACGTCCTCGGTGGCGGCCATCGCGCGGCGATGCTGGCGGGCCGGCGTTCGCCTCAGACCCAGGAAGAGAACCAGACCCGCAGGTTGAAGCCGGCCTCGGTCAGCGGGCCCGCCGTCAGGATCGGCCAGAACCAGAAGAACATGATCACCGACGCCGCGACGTACCCCGCGGCGAGCGGCAGGAACGGCCTCGAGCGCGACCCCATGACGCGCACCTCGGACAGGTCCCGAAGGGCGTAGACGACCGCAAGGACGAAGAACGGGCTGATCGGCGCGGCATAGAACAGGAACTGCGGCCGCGAGACCGCGAACCATGGCAGGTACAGCCCCGCGACCGTCACCACGACGAACGCCGCGCGCCAGTCGCGTTTGCGCCACCACGCGTAGGCGGTGTACGGGATCGCGAGGAGTGCGCCCCAGAAGATCAGCGGGTTGCCCTGCGCGTAGATCACCTGCCGGATCCCGTCCGAGGAGAACGCGCCGTAGTAGTAGACGGGCCGCTTCAAGACGATCCACTGCCACGCGGGCGAGAAGTACGCATGCCAGGGCTGCCCCTGGTCGTTCAGGGCCTTGAGGTTCCGGTGGAAGTCCCAGGACTTCTGCTGGACGTCCGCCCACTTGGCGAGGTCCCAGTGGAAGTGGATGAACCACGGGATCCAGGCCGCGAAGTACACGATGGCCGGCGTCACGGCGAGCGCCAGCACCAGCCCGAACCCCTCGGTCGTCAGCGTTCGCACGAACGGTGACCTCGTCCCGAAACGCTTGCGCCGCATGACCTCCCAGCCGAACGCCAGCGCCACCGCGGTGACGACGGCCGTGATGCCCGACCACTTGGTCGCCATCGCCGCGCCGCCCGCGGCCCCCGCGGCGAAGCGGTACGGGCGCCACAGCGGCGCGGGCAGCCGTCGCCTGACGCTGGCTCGCGGCTGCGGCTCGGCTCCGTCGACGGTGGCCGAGCCGTCGCCGGTCGCGACCGCGGTGCCGCTCCCGCCGGCGATCGGCGGGTGCGCGTTCTCCTCGGCGGCCGCGATCGCCCTGTCGGTGCGTCGCTCGATCCAACGCCGGTCGAGCAGGAGGAAGACGAACACCAGGACGACCCAGAACGCCACGAAGATGTCGAGCGTGCCCGTGCGCGACTGGACGAGGTTCAGGCTCTCGGTGGCGAGCAGCAGCCCGCCGGCGAACGTCCAGATCGGGCTCGCGAACAGCAGCTGGATGATGACGGCGAGCAGCACGACGGTGGCGGTGCCGGTGACGGCCGCAGCCGCCCGCCAGCCCATCGACTCGGTGCCGAACGCCAGCTCGCCGGATGCGATCATCCACTTGCCGAGCGGCGGGTGCACCCAGGCGCCCGTATCCCACTCGTTCTCTCGCCAGAAGCGTTCGTCCGCGCTGTTGATATCGCACCGCTCGTTCGAGTAGTTGAGGAAGATGCAGGCGGATTTCGTGTAGTAGTACTCGTCGAACACCCGGTGCTCTGGGTACCCGAGATGCACGAACCGCAGGTACCCCGCGATCGCCGCCACGGCAAGGATCGCCACCAGCGGCCGGTTGATCTTCGAGACGAACGCGTGCCAGCGTAGCGACCGCGGGCTCGGCCGACGTAGGAAGGATGGAGCGGGAGCGGGCCTGGTCAGGGTGGACATCCCGCTCGATGGTACGGCAGGGATCGTGTCCGGGAGGGGAGCGCGGGATCGCTTCCGGGACGGTCGCTCGGCCGATCCACAGGACCGTTCGGCCGCGTGCGGTCCGGTTCAGCGGCGTGCCGACGGTCGATCACTCAGCCGGTAGACGAACTGCAGCCCCTGGTACGCCTCGTCGATCGAGGCCGACTTGTTGTCAACCAGGCCTGCGTCGAGCCCCAGCCCCTGCACCGCGCCGAAGGACAGGTCGGTCTCGAGCCCTGAGGTCTTCTTGGGCCATGCCACCCACAGCCGGCCGGCGGGATCGAGCGCCCGCACGAGCCCCGGGAACCGCCGCCGGAGGTCGGCCAGCGTCCGAACGAACAGGACGGCGACGTCGAGCCGCCCACGGGCCGACCGGGCGATCTCGGTGCCGGTCGGCAGCCGGCCGAGCGAGAACCCGTCCGGGTGACCCACGACCAGGACGCGCGAGCCCTCGCGGATGCCGAGCTTTCGGGCCAGCGGGGTGGACGAGTAGTCGCTGTGCCCGGTCGGCGTCACGGCGCCACTGTAGCCACGCGGGGGACGGCCTCGGACCGTTCCGCACCGCGGTTGCCCGTGCGACCATCCATCGCATGAGCGGCCGCCTCTACATCGTCGGCACGCCGATCGGCAACCTCGGCGACCTGTCCGAACGCGCCAAGGAGACCCTCGGCTCGGTCGACCTGGTCGCGGCCGAGGACACGCGACGGACCGGCAGGCTGCTGGCGCACATCGGCAGCAAGACGCGGATGGTCTCGCTGTTCGAGGGCAACGAGGCGCAGCGCATCGACGAGGTCCTGGATCGCCTTCGCGAGGGCGACACGGTCGCGCTCGTGTCGGACGCTGGGATGCCGGCAATCTCGGACCCCGGGTTCCGGCTTCTTCGCGCCGCGGTGAGGGCCGGGGTCGAGGTCAATGTGGTGCCGGGACCCTCCGCGGTGACCGCGGCGCTCGTCGTCTCCGGCCTGCCGACCGACCGCTGGGTGTTCGAGGGGTTCCTGCCGCGCCGGGCGGGCGACCGGCGGCGGCGGCTGCGGGCGCTCGCTCACGATCCGCGGACCGTCGTCGTGTTCGAGTCGCCCCTACGGGTGGTCACGCTGTTGCGCGACGTGGTGGTCGAGCTCGGGGACCGGCGCGCGGCGCTCGCGCGCGAGCTCACGAAGCTGCACGAGGAGGTCGTTCGGGGACGTGTCTCCGAGGTGCTGGCCTCGGTCCTGGACTCCGAGCCGCGGGGCGAGATCGTCCTGGTGCTCGAGGGGGCCGAGCCCGCGGTAGCCGACATCGATGAGCTGGTCGACGAGGCACGGCGGCTGGTGGCCGACGGGATGCGCAAGCGCGAGGCGGCCGCCGCGGTCGCCCGGCGCAGCGGGGCTTCGGTCAACGCGATCTACGACGCGCTGGTGCGGCCGTCGGGCTGAGTCCGATCCGCCGCTAGGATGGCCCTCCCATGGGCCGAGACGTCTTCTACATCACGACGCCGATCTACTACCCGAACGCCGACCCGCACATCGGCCACGCGTACAACGCCGTCGCGACGGACTTCATCGCCCGGTACCACCGGCTGCGCGGCGAGGACGTCTTCCACCTGACGGGGACCGACGAGCACGGGCTCAAGCTGCAGCGGGCGGCCGAGGCCGCCGGCATGGAGCCGCAGCGATGGGTCGACGAGATGGAGCCGCGGTGGCGGGAGGTCTGGGCGCGCCTGGACATCGCCAGCGACGACTACATCCGCACGACCGAGCCCCGGCACCGCAGGGCGGTCCAGCGGCTGCTGTCGGCCGTCCACGACAACGGCCGGGACGACATCTACCTCGGCACCTACGAGGGCCTGTACTGCGTGTCGTGCGAGCTGTACTACACGGAAGACGAGCTCGTGGTTGGCCTATGCCCGATCCACGAACGGCCGGTCGAGCGCGTCTCGCAGGAGAACTACTTCTTCCGGCTGTCGGCGTACGCGGACCGACTGCTGGAGCACTACGAGCGCGAGCCCTCCCGCGTCGAGCCCGAGACCCGTCGCAACGAGGTACTCAGCCTGATCAAGGGCGGGCTGCTCGACTTCTCGATCAGCCGGACGAACTTCGACTGGGGGATCCCGCTGCCGTGGGACCCCGAGCACGTGTGCTACGTCTGGTTCGACGCGCTCACCAACTACATCACCGCCGCCGGGTACGGGAGCGACGACGAGCGGTTCGGTGCGATGTGGCCGGCGAACATCCACATGATCGGCAAGGACATCCTCCGCCAGCACGCGATCTACTGGCCGGCGATGCTGATGGCGGCCGGCATCGCGCCGCCGACCCAGGTCTGGGCCCACGGATACCTCACGGTCGGCGGCAAGAAGATGTCGAAGACGAACCTCACGGGCATCCATCCGTTCGAGCTGATCGACCACTTCGGCGTGGACTCCTACCGCTACTACTTCGTGCGCGAGATCCAGTTCGGCCAGGACGGCAACTTCTCGTGGGAGTCGATGGTCGAACGCCACAACGCGGACCTGGCCAACGGGCTCGGGAACCTCGCGAGCCGCATCCTGGCGATGCTCGCCTCGTCGTTCGACGGGGTGGTTCCGGACGCGAGCGGACAGCAGGAGGACCTCCCGGCGGTGATCGAGCGGGCCGTCCGAAGCTACGACGGCCACATGTCCGACGTCGCGCTCACGCAGGCGCTCGCCGACGTCTGGGAGGTGGTCGGGCGGGCCAACCGCTACCTCGTGGAGAAGGCGCCATGGACGCTGGCGAAGGATGCGTCCCGGCGAGAGGAGCTCGCCGCGATCCTGTACGCGTCGGCGGAGACCCTTCGCGTCTTGGCCGTGCTGATCCACCCGATCATGCCGGCGGCTGCCCGGCGCCTGTGGGACCAACTCGGGATCGGAGCGCCGCTGGCCGAGCAACGCCTTCCCGGGGCGGCCCGATGGGGTGGCCTGGAGCCGGGGACGAAGACCTCGAAGGGAGAGGCGCTCTTCCCGCGGCTCGAGTCCTGAGTGAGAGTTCGGTCCGTGGCGTTTCACGTGGGACCCACCTCCTCGACTTGCTATGGAGAGGGGCCCGCGCGCGTCGGGCGCCGCCGCGGCGGAGGTTCGAGCCCGAGTCGAGGATCGTCGCGCGCCGCTACCGTGTCGGGGCCGTGAACGAGCCGAACCCTGAACCGCCGATTCAGAGCGCCGCCGTGGACTCGCACTGCCACCTGTTCCTGCTGGACGGGGACCCGGCGGAGCGCGTTCGGGAGGCCCGGGCGGCGGGCGTCGGAACGCTCGTGTGTGTGGGCATCGACCCCGAGTCGAGCCGCCGGTCGCTCGGTCTCGCGCGGGCCCTTCCCGGCGTGTACGCCACCGCCGGTATGCACCCGCACGACGCGAGCGCCTACGACGAGCGAGCGCGGGACGAGATCGAGGGCCTGCTCTCGGACCCCTTCGTGGTCGCGGTGGGCGAGTGCGGCCTGGACTTCTTCCGCATGCACTCGCCGAAGCAGGATCAGGAGCGCGCGTTCGCGGAGCAGGTGCGCATCGCCCGGGCCCACGACCTTCCACTGGTCGTCCACGTTCGCGATGCCTGGCCCGAGATCCTTCGACTCCTCGATGAGGGTTCGGCCGACCGCGTGGTGCTCCATTGCTTCAGCGGGGACGAGCCGATGGCGCGGGCCTGCGTCGAGCGCGGCTGGTTCGTCTCGTTCGCGACGAACGTGACGTATCCGAAGAACGATCACTTGCGGCGCGTTGCCGCGGCGATCCCGCTCGACCGCATCCTGGTCGAGACCGATAGCCCGTTCCTCGCGCCGCAGCGGCTCCGCGGTCGCGACAACGCGCCGGCCAACGTCGTCGACGCGATCGGCGAGATCGCGCGCGCGCGCGACGAACCTGTGGACAACGTGAGGAAAACCACGGCGGCGAACGCGAGACGGGCCTTCCCCAGGCTCGGATAGGGCCCTCCGGGCCGCAAAATTCAAGTTTGCAGTAAGAGTTGAGGGTTTGATACGTTGCTCGCGCACGTCGTTCGGAGGCTTCGGTCCGGCTACGGCCGCCTTCCCCCCGGGGCCTTCTTCCGACAGGAGGAAGGATGCCGGTTCGACCGACCCGGGTCCGCAGGTTGCGGGCACGCAAGGCGATGGGGAACGCGATGCTCGTGGGCGTACTGCTCGCCGCGGGCGTGACCTACGTCGCGATCCAGAAGACCGTGACGCTGGTGGTGGATCGCGGCCGGCCGGAGGCGGTCCGAACGATGAGCTCGAGCGTCGGGGACCTCCTCGATGCGCAGGGGATCCTCGTCGGGTCCGGGGACGTGGTGACGCCGCCGCAACGGACGGCGCTCGCGGACGGGATGACCGTCTTCGTAGAGCGAGGCGGCTTCGCCGGGATGGTTGCCCCCGGGTGGATGGGACCCGAACAAGATGTGGGGGTCTGGGTGACGGAAGGGGCGACCGCGTCGCTGGCGACGCGGGATGCGGAGAGCTGGTTCTCCGCGGAAGGCCCGGGCGGGTCGTCGCGCGTGGTGACGGCACGCGTCGTGGTACAGGGGAAGGACCACGACGTGGTGACCAACGCCGGCACCGTGCGCGAGCTCCTCTCGGCCATGGGGATCGCACCCGACCGGGACGACCGTGTCCTTCCGTCACCCAAGACCCCCCTTCACGACGAGATGAGCGTTCGGTACGACCGCATCGCGTTCTCGGTGCGGGACGTCCGCGTCCCGATCCCGCACACGACCTACACGTCGTACACGGACACCCTGGATCCCGGCGAGATCCGGATCGTCCGCCAGGGTGTGGACGGCGTGATGCTCGAGCGCACCCGCGTGAAGGTCGTGAACGGCCAGGTCTCGGGGAGCCAGGTGCTCTCGCGCACGGTCGTCACGGAGGCCGTGGCGACCCGGCGGCTCATGGGGGCCGTGCAGACGGCCTCGTCGCGCGGCTCGCAGGTGGGCGAGGCCAGCTGGTACTCGTTCGCGCCGGGCAGCGGCTTCACCGCGGCCCACCCCTGGCTCCCGTTCGGTACGGTGGTCACCGTCACGAACCTCGAGAACGGCATGACCGTTCGGGTGGTGATCAACGATCGAGGACCCTTCGGCGGGCGGATCATCGACCTCTCCAACGAGGCTTTCGCCCGCATCGCGCCGCTCTCCCAGGGCGTCGCCCAGGTCCGGCTCTCCTGGTGAGATCGCGGACGGCCTCGGCCGTTCCGCGCTGAAGGAGCTTGCGGCCCGTCACGGCATCCGGCCGACGAAGACGCGCGGCCAGCACTTCCTCGCAGATCCGAACCTCGCCCGCGCGATCGTCGCCGACGCCGGCGTCGCGCGCGACGACCGCGTCCTGGAGGTGGGTGCCGGCCTCGGCTCGCTCACGGTGGCAATCGCCGAGGCCGGATGCCGCGTCACCGCGCTCGAGGTCGACCGGCGCGTCGCCGAGGTCCTTCGCGAAGTGGTCTCGGAGTATCCGAACGTCGACGTCCGGGTCGAGGATGCGATGCGGGCCGACTGGGAATCACTGCTCGGCACGGGGCCCTGGGCGATGGTCTCCAACCTCCCGTACAACGTCTCGGTCCCGCTCCTGCTGGAGCTCCTGCAGACCGTCCCCGCGATCGACCGGTACCTCGTGATGGTCCAGCGGGAGGTCGGCGAGCGGCTCGTGGCCGAGCCGGGATCGCAGGCCTACGGCGCGGTCAGCGTTCGGGTGGCGTACCGGGCCGAGGCGCGGATCCTCCGCCGCGTCCCCGCAGAGGTGTTCTGGCCGCGCCCGAACGTGGACTCGGTACTGGTCCGCATGGACCCCACATCCCCGCCCGTCGACGTGGAACCGGAGGTCCTGTTCGCCGTGGTGGACGAGGGCTTCGCCGAGCGCCGTAAGACGATGGCCAACGCCCTCCGCCGGCTCGGCGTCTCGGCCGAACGCGCGGCCGCGGTCCTGGGGGACGCGGGGCTCGAGCCGAACACGCGGGCCGAGCGCCTGTCGCTCGACGCCTTCGCGCGGGTGACGCGCGCCATGCTCGACGAGGGCTGGTCGGCGTGAGCGCGGAGCCGATCCGGGTGATGGCCCACGCGAAGATCAACCTGTTCCTGCGCGTCCTGCGGCGTCGCGAGGATGGGTACCACGAGATCCAGAGCCTGGTCTGCCCGATCTCGCTGGCCGACGAGGTCCGCGTGCGGCCGGCCGACCGGCTCCGCGTCGAGGTCGGCGGCCAGACCTCGGCCGTCGGCGGGCTGAACCTGGCCCTCGTGGCGGCGCTCGCGTTGGCCGAAGGCTGTCCGGACGCCGGCGGCGCCCTCGTCGAGATCGACAAGCGGATCCCGGTCGCGGGCGGGCTCGGCGGCGGGAGTGCCGACGCGGCGGCGGCCCTCCGGGCGCTGAACGACCTGTGGGGCTGCGGGGTCGACACGGCGGCCCTCGAGCGCATCGCCGAGCGGATCGGCTCGGACGTGCCTGCGATGCTGCTAGACGAGCCCCTCCTGATGAGCGGCCGGGGCGAGCGTTTGGTCCCCGCGCAGGTCGCCACGTATCACTGGGCGCTCGTGCGGTTCGGGTTCGGCGTGCGCTCGCCCGACGCCTACCGCTGGTGGGACCTCGACGGTGGACGCTCGGGGCCGGACCCGCGGCCGCTGCTCGCCGCGGTGGCCGGAGGGAACGCCGAAGAGCTCGGCGCGCACTTGTTCAACGACCTGGAGGAGCCCGTGTTCTCGCGCCATCCCGAGCTCGGCGCGGCGAAGCAACAGCTGATTGAGGCCGGCGCGCTCGGCGCCATGATGAGCGGGAGCGGCTCCTCGATGTTGGGGCTCGCGCGCGACGCCGCGCACGCACGCGAGCTGGCGGGCGGGTTCGAGGATGCGGAACCCGTCGTGAGCCCGCCCCCCACGGGGGATAATCGGTCCCGGTCCGGGGTCGTCTAACGGCAAGACGCGGGCCTTTGGAGCCCTCGATGGAGGTTCGACTCCTCCCCCCGGAACGAAGCGATCGCCCGTCTTGCCAGCGGGCTCGCCCCGCCGGTACAAAGGATGTCCGTCGACCGAGAGGAACCGGTGCCCTCATCCACCCCACTCGCCACGGTGGTACTGGCCGCGGGCAAGGGCAAGCGGCTGAGGTCCGCGATGCCGAAGGTGCTCCATCCGATCTGCGGCCGGCCGGCGCTGTGGTGGGTCCTGCAGAACGTCCGGGTCGCGCGGCCGTCCACGATCGCGATCGTGGTGCATCACGGCGCCGACGAGGTCCGCGAGGCGGTCCGGTCGTGGCGGATCACGCCCGAGCCGAAGTTCGTCGAGCAGGGGGAGGCACTCGGGACCGGGCACGCGGTGCTGGTCGCGGAGAAGGCCGTCGGCAAGGCCCGGGAGGTCCTGATCGCCAACGGCGACTTCGACCCGGTGTCCCCGGAGGACGTTCGGGCGCTGATCCGGCTGCATCGAAGGCGCAAGGCGGCGGCGACGATGATCACGACCGAGCTGGACCGGCCGGGCACCTACTCGCGCATCGTGCGCGACGGTGACCGGCTCGTGTCGATCGTGGAGGGCACGGACGCGACCGCATCCCAGCGCGCGATCCGGGAGGTCGGCACCAACTGGATCACGTTCCGGCGCGACGACCTATTCCGGGCGCTCCCGCTCGTGAGCCGAGAGAACACGCAGGGCGAGTACTACCTGAACGACGTCTTCCCGATCCTGATCGACAAGGGCGAGCTCGTCTCGGTGCTGACCGTCGACACCGGCGGGGCGATGGGGATCAACTCGCGCGGCGGCCTCGCGCGTACAACGCGTGTGATGCGCGAGCGGATCAATGAGAAGCATCTTGCGAACGGCGTGACGCTGCTCGACCCGGACACGACGTACATCGACACCGAGGTGCGGATCGGTTCGGACACGGTGATCCACCCGATGACGTTCCTGTCGGGCTCGACCACGATCGGCGCCGGATCCGAGATCGGTCCGGACACGCGCATCGTGGATTCGACCGTCGGCAGGGACGCGAGGGTCTCCTTCGCGGTGGTGCAGGGGTCCAGGATCGGACCGCGCGCGCAGGTGGGCCCGTACGCGCACCTCCGACCGGGCACGCGGATCGGCCCCGGGGCGGTGATTGGGAACTTCGTGGAGGTCAAGGCATCAGAGATCGGCGAAGGCGCCAAGGTCAAGCACCTGAGCTACGTCGGCGACGCGACGATCGGGCGACGCGCCAACCTCGGGGCGGGGACGGTGACCGTCAACTACGACGGCTACACGAAGCACCCAACACGGATCGGGGACGACGCCAGAGTGGGTTCGGATACGATGCTGGTGGCACCGGTGACTGTGGGGAAGGGAGCGGTGACGGGCGCGGGTTCGGTCATCACGACCGACGTTCCGGCGGGGGCGCTCGCGCTGGAGCGCTCGGAGCAGCGCACCGTGAGGGGGTATCGCAAGCGCCGGGACGCCGAGGCTCAGGCGAGGTCCACGGAGAAGCGCAAGGGGGCGCACTGAAGGTGGAGATCGTCACCAAGAAGCGGATGATGGTGTTCTCCGGGACGACGCATCCGGACCTGTCCGAGGAGATCGCCGAGCACCTGGGCATCCCGATCGCGCCGTGCGTCATCCGGCGATTCGGCTCGGGCGAGATCTACGTCCGCCCGGAGGACTCGGTGCGCGGCGCGGACGTCTTCGTGATCCAGACGCACGCCGACCCCGTGAACGAGTCGATCATGGAGCAGCTGATCCTGATCGACGCGATGAAGCGGGCGTCGGCCAAGCGCATCACCGCGGTCGTCCCGTACTACGGCTACGCGCGGCAGGACAAGAAGGTGCTCGCGCGCGAGCCGATCAGCGCCAAGCTCGTCGCCGACCTGCTCACCGCCGCCGGATCGGACCGCGTGGTGTCGGTGGACCTGCACGCCGGCCAGATCCAGGGGTACTTCGACTTCCCGTTCGACCACCTGACGGCGTTGCCGGTGCTGTCGGGGTACCTCCAGAACGAGCTCGGGCTGCACGGTGACGACCTCGTGATCGTGTCGCCCGATGCCGGCCGGATCAAGACCGCCGAGCGCCTGCGCGAGTACCTCCACGCGGACCTGGCGTTCCTGTACAAGCGCCGGTCGCGCAAGGAGGCCCACAAGATCGAGGAGATGGCCGTGGTCGGCGAGGTGCGCGGCAGGCCGTGCATCCTGGTCGACGACATGATCGACACGGCCGGGACCGTGGCCAAGGGCGCGAGCGCGCTCGCGCAGCAGGGGGCAGGGCCGATCTACGCGGCAGCCACCCACCCGGTGCTCTCGGGTAAGGCCGTGCAGAACCTCGAGGAGGCGCCGATCTCCGAGGTCGTCGTCACCAACACGATGCCGATCCCCGAGGAGAAGCGGTTCGACAAGCTGAAGGTGCTGTCGATCGCGCCACTGATCGCCGACGCGCTGCGGGCCGTGTTCGAGGAGAGCAGCGTCTCCGAGATCTTCCACGGCGAGAACCAGTAGCCGCTCCTACGGCGAGTACTGCTCCTCGATCTCGGTCACAACGCCGTCCTTCACCGTGATCCACCACGAGCTCTGGCCACGGTAGATCAGGTCGCCGTCGGTCACGTCGGACTGCTGTTCGATCGCCTGCGCGAAGAGCGAGAGGTCGCCGTCGAAGAACGTCTCGCAGCAGTGGTTCCAGTCGAGTAGGCGCAGGCGGACGTCTGGGGCGAGCGTCAGCGTTCGGAGCGTCGGGTTGTCGTTGACGACGAAGTGATCGTTGGGAACGGGCCCGGTGCCGCCGGCCGCGTGATACGCCTGGTTGGCCTCCTCGCCGGAGAGGAAGTACGCGAGGTCGAACTCGATCGTCCCCCCGTCGGTATCGACGGCGCGGACGTAGCCGAAGTGGCGCCCGTCCTCGAGCGCGACCTCCGGCTTCGAAGGTTGTTGGCCACCCCGGACGGTTCCCTGGGCGACGATCTGGTCCGATGCGTCGTACCCGCGAAATTCGACGGGACCATTCGCGTCCACCACCATGAGGAACGCGTTCAGATCGGGATCGATCTCATTCGGCACGTCGAGCACGTCGGCAGAGACGACCGAGCCGTCCGCCCTGGTCGCCTCGACGCGCGTCACGTCGATGGGGACGGCGCCAAACACGACCCGTTCAGAATCGCTCCCCGTTCCGAACAGGTGACTCGTGAGCCTCAGCTGGTCGGCGGTGGGGTCGTAGCCGCTCGTCCCGGTGCCGAACGTCCGCGCCTCGAGGGACAGGCTGAGGCCGTCCGTCTGGCGGGCCGCGATCAGCTGCCAGTCCTCGCCGCCGGCGGTCCCGCGTGTCAAGACGACCGAGGTGGCGCCACCACTCGATGGCTCGAACGTCATCGACGCGAACGCCGCGGACAGGGCATTCCGTTCCTCGTTGCTGGCGTCTGGGGAGATCCCGACGCGCGCCTCGAACGTCCGACCGGACGCCGTCCACCCGGCCCGGACGAACTGCCAATCGGGGTAGCAGCCAGCCTCGGAGGTGTCCACGTTCATCGGCTGAAGCTCGACCGGCCACGGAGTGGACGCCGGCCCCTCCAGCGCGAGCGGCTCCTCCTGGATCGTCATGAGCAGGGGGGCGGCTTCGCCGCCGGCCCGACCGGGACAGCCGAAGGTCTCCGGAGCCTCCGTCGGCGCGAGCGCGAGGACGATGCGGGGGAGCGGGGACTCGCCCATCGTGGGCGATCCGTTCAGACCGGCCGTGTCGGGGTCGATCAGATGCCACGACTGCGGATACGTGATCGTGATCCCGTTCAGGGTGCCGGTCGTCTTCGGCCCCTGGGCGGCGGGCTCCGTGCCGCCCCGGAGGGACAGCAGGGTCGTCGCGCCCGCGACGATCCCCGCGATGACGGCGGCCCCGGCCAGTCCCATCAGGGCCACGAACACCGCCTGTCGGCGGTGCGCCGAACGGGAGAGTCCCTCCGGCGCCGACGCGGGCGTCGGCACGCGCCGGGCGTCGTCGTGGAAGACCTCCCTCAGGTCGCGGTCGAGATCGTTCACGTGTCCTCACTCCTCGGAATCCGTTCGCGAAGGGTCTCCATCGCGCGGGCGACCATCGAGCGCACGGCGGCGGCTGAGCACCCGAGCGCCTCGCCCGCCTGTTGTTCGGACAGGTCCGCGTAGTAGCGGAGCACGACGGCGGCCCGCTGCCGCGCCGGCAGCGCCGAGAGCGCGGTCCGCAGCTCGTCTCGCCGTCCGTGGTCCGGCTCGTCAGCCGAGGCCGGACGGCGCGCCTGGGCGCGCAGGTACGCGGCCTCCACCTTCCGGCGACGGAAATGCGAGGTGCACGCGTTCACCACCGCCCGGCGTAGGTAAGCCTCGAACGCCTCGGGCTGCCGGAGATGACGGAACCGGCCCACCGAGCGCAGGAACGCGTCGTGCGCGATGTCCTGGGCCAGGTCCGCGTCGCCCGTGATGAGGGCGGCCAGCCGGACGGCGCCCGGCGTGTGCCGAACGTAGAGGTCGTCGAGGTGTGCGCGTTCGTCCACCGCGGGGCGGACGATACCGGTGCTCTGGCTCATCGCTCTTCAGACGCGCGAGCCCCCGCCCTCATAGCGAACGCATCCCCGCAGCGTGTTGGTACCATGGCCGCCCGAACCCCGACCCCCCCGAAGGACCCCGATCATGGCCGAAGTCAAGCTCGTCGCCGAGCCCAGGGACGGCACCGGCAAAGGCGTCGCCCGCAAGCTGCGGGCCGCCGGTCGCGTGCCCGCGGTGCTGTACGGCGCCGGGCTCGACTCGACCCCGGTGTCGGTCGACTCGAAGGACCTGTTCCACGTCCTGCACACGGGCGCCGGCTACAACGTCCTGGTCGACCTGACGGTGGACGGGACCAATTACC
>JBKPKU010000039.1:0-1021 GCA_046731295.1 Actinomycetota bacterium | reverse complement strand
GGCCCCAAGTACAAGGGGATCCTGTCCTACGAGGACATGCTGCGGACCGTCCGGTACCTGGTCAGGCTGCACGCGGGCGAGGAGGGTTACGAGCCGGACGACATCGACCACTTCGGCAACCGCCGGCTCCGCTCGGTGGGTGAGCTGATCCAGAACCAGATCCGGATCGGCCTGTCCCGCATGGAGCGGGTCGTCCGCGAGCGGATGACCACCCAGGACGTCGAGGCGATCACGCCCCAGACCCTGATCAACATCCGCCCGGTGGTGGCCAGCATCAAGGAGTTCTTCGGGACCAGCCAGCTCTCGCAGTTCATGGACCAGACGAACCCGCTCGCCGGGCTGACCCACAAGCGCCGGCTGTCCGCGCTCGGCCCGGGCGGCCTGTCGCGCGAGCGCGCCGGGTTCGAGGTCCGCGACGTCCACCCGTCCCACTACGGGCGGATGTGCCCGATCGAGACGCCGGAGGGCCCGAACATCGGCCTGATCGGCTCGCTGTCCACCTACGGACGGATCAACCAGTTCGGGTTCATCGAGACCCCGTACCGGCGGGTCGAGGCCGGCAAGGCGACCACCAAGATCGACTACCTGTCCGCCGACGAGGAGGACCGGCATGTCATCGCCCAGGCCAACGAGCCGATCGGCGCCGACGGGTCGTTCGCCAACACCACGGTGCTCGTGCGCCGCAAGGGCAGCGAGGTCGACTCGGTGGCGCCCGACGAGGTCGACTACATGGACGTGTCGCCAAAGCAGATCATCTCGGTGGCGGCCGCCCTGATCCCGTTCCTGGAGCACGACGACGCCAACCGCGCCCTGATGGGCGCCAACATGCAGCGCCAGGCCGTGCCGCTGCTGCGCGCCGAGGCCCCGCTGGTCGGCACCGGTGTGGAGTTCCGGGCCGCCGTGGACGCGGGCGACGTGGTCCTGGCCGAGGACGCGGGCGTGGTCGAGGACGTCTCGGCCGAAGACGTCGTCGTGCGCGAGCGCACCGGCACCGTCCGCACCTACAAGCTGCAGAAGTTCC
>JBKPKU010000038.1:0-3898 GCA_046731295.1 Actinomycetota bacterium | reverse complement strand
GACCCACGGGCGTATGCTCGGGCGGAGACGTCCCGGCCCCGGGAGGGGAGGCGGATGCGGCCACGCGAAGGACGTTCGGGGATCCCCCGCAGGACGTTTCTGCGCGCCGCGGCGGTCGGTGCGTCATCCATCCCCACGCTCGGTTCGCTTCTCGCCGCGTGCACACGCACCGCGCCCCAGGCCGCAATCACCACCCCGGTTCCGGCGCTTGAGAGCGGACTGCCGGTCGAGCGAGACGCAACGCTCCGCGTCTACGAGTGGAAGGACTACCTGGCGACGAAGATCCTCAACGCCTTCACTCGTCGTTTCGCCGACGCGAACGTCGATATCGAAGTCGAAAGCTTCGAACGGATGGATGAGGCGATCGCACGCTTGCAGCAGCCCGGGGCCGACTTCGACGTCTTCTTCGCTACGATCGACGTCTTGCCCGATCTGATCGGCGCGAAGCTCCTGCGACCGCTGAACCACGACTATCTGCCGAACGTGGTGAACCTGTGGTCGTGGTTCAAGGGAGCCGACCGGCCCTTCTACGACCCGGGCCTCGCGTATTCCGTCCCGTACACGGTCTATTCGAGCGGGGTGGGCTGGCGTGACGATCTCGTCGCGTCGACCGATGCTCCCGATGCTCGAGATCCGTTCGCGATCCTCTGGAACGACCGATACCGTGGGCGGCTGGGGGTCTACGACGCGTATCTGGAGGCGCTCTCATTGGCGCTCATCCGCGACGGAGTCGTGGACCTCAGGGCAACGACCGACGCGGACCTCGAGCGGGCCGCGGACGCGCTCGAGGAGGCCGTGCGCGTCGCAGATCTTCGCTTCACGATCGACGGCGCCGAGGAAGGGCTTCCCGAGGGCGAGTTCGTCGCGCACCAGGCGTGGTCGGGAGACGTCCTGACGGCACCTCGCTACGCCGATCGGTACAAACCTGGGGCGGGAGCCCGCGTCGCCCGAGAGCTCCGCTACCGTGTGCCGTCGGGCCTCGGTCTCGTCGTGGGCTGCGACCTGACGGCGGTCTGCGCGAGAGGACGGAACCCCGTGCTTGCGCATGCGTTCGTCAACCACCTCCTGGACTTCGACACGGCGATGGATAACTTCGCGTGGAACGGGTACCAGCCCCCGCTCCGCGGCGCGACCGAGGACGCGTTTGCCGACCCCTCCTTCCGTTGGCACGGGGCGGTGCCGCCGACCCTTCGGAACGCGATCCTCTCGGAGGAAGCGTTCGCGGGAGGCCAGATGCTCGTCGGGTTCGGGCCCGCCGAGCAGGCGCGGTGGCTCGATCAGTGGAACCGAGTGGTGCCACTGACCTGAGCCGGGTCGCCCTCGCGGTCCGGGACCCAGGTCGTGGTGCCGTCGTACCCGCTGAACGAACCGAGCGAGCGTCCGTCTCCGGCGTCGATCACCTGCACCCACAGGTTCGCGTCGCCGCACGCGTCGTTGCCCGACCGTGCCGGCGAGACGATGTCACCCTTCGAGGTGGCGAAGCAGACGTCGCGCGCGAACAGCACCCACGCCGGACCCCACGTGGTCCCGAAGTCCGTGTCGTGGACGGTGGCCAGCGTGATCGTCACCCCGCCCGGCGCGCGCTCGACCAGGTTCGCGTACACGGCATCGGGATCGAACGATGGGCTGAAGTCGCCAACGGGCTCGAGCACGAAACTGAGGGTCCCCGGGATCGGCTGGGTTGTCCTCTGCCGGAGCGGCCCGTACGCGTCGGGTTCGCGGGCACACGCCGTTCCGGCGATGAGCGTCGCCATCCAGATCGCGATGATGGCGCCCGAGCGGCGAGGCTTCACCACGTCAGGCTATCGCCGGGCGTCAGAGCTGTGCCAAGTCGGCGACGCCGCCGCCGGCCTGGCCGCGCGTGAACCGTCGGTATAGGAGCAAGCCGATCGAGACGATCAGCAGGGTCGTGACCAGCATGACGGTAGCGGCGGCGTTGACCTCGGGCGTGGGGGAGGCCCTCGAGGCCGAGTAGATCTTCTGTGCCACCGTCTCGCTGTTGGCGGCCCCTGAGAGCGCGTTCACCGTCACGAAGTCGTCTACGACGTCCGCGAACACGAGCGCGACGCTCGCCAGGATCGCGGGAGCGATGAGTGGAAGGAGGACTCGGCGGATGGCCTGGTTGGGCGCCGCGCCTAGGTCCAGCGCGGCCTCCTCGTACTCGGGCCCGATCGACAGCAGCCGGGCACGAACGATCACGGCCGGGTAGCTGACCTGGAACACCGCCAGCCCGAGGGTCTGTGCCTCCGTCCCCAGGTCCACGAACTTCAACAGGGTCGTTAACAGGATGAACAGGGAAGTACCGAGGATGATCTCGGGGACCACGAACGACAGCAACATGACGAAGTTCGCGCCACGAGCCGGACGTCCGTGCCACCGATCGATCCCGATCGCGAACAGCGTCCCGATCGGGACGGAGATCAGCACCACGAGGATCGCCAGCCTGTAGGTCTGGGCTAGCGCCGCCCGCATCTCTGGGTCGTGGAGGATCGAGTCGGTGGGGTCGGCAGTCCACCACCGCGTCGAGAAGCCCTGCCAGGCGATCCGCGAACGGCCGCCGTTGAACGAGAAGATCACGGCGATGACGACCGGGAGGATGGACCAGAGCAGGTACGCCATCGTGATGCCCTGCAGGACGCGCGGCTTCCGCCATGGGTTCTTGAAGTACCCGCGGGCGCGGGTGTGCTCGGAACCCAACTCCAGCGTCGTGCTCACGCGCCACGCTCCGAGGCGCGCCTGGTCTCGCGAAGGTAGTACATCATCGGGAGCAGCACGATGACGGATAGGATCAGCACCAGCGACGCCATCCTCGTCTTGCCGCCGGTGAGCTCGTTCTGTGTGGCGATGAGGTTCCCGAACATCGACGTCCTCGCCGTGCCCAGCAGATCGTTGGTGTAGTAGTCGCCGAACATCGGCAAGGTGACGATGACGATGCCGGTGAGGATCGCGGGCCTGGACATCGGCAGCGTGACGCGCCAGAACGTCTGGCGACCGCTTGCGCCGAGGTCGCGGCCCGCCTCGAGCAGGCTCTCCGGGATGCGATCGAGCGAGGCGTAGATCGGCAGGATCATGAATGGGATGTAGCCGTATACGAGTCCGAGGATCACGGTGATCGGCAAGCCGGACAGGAAGTCGGTGTCCTGGAAGCCGAACGGGCCGAGCAGGAGGTTGAACGGCCCACCCCGGTCGAGCAGGCCCTGCCAGGCGTAGATGCGCATCAGGTAGCTGATCCACAGGGGCGAGATCAGCAGGATGAGGAGCAGGCCCTTGTGGGTGGTCGCCTTCCGGGCGGTGAAGTAGGCCACGGCGTATCCGAGGACGAGGCAGATCGCCGACGCGGCGAAGACGTAGACGAACGTGCGGATCAGCGCATCCTGGTAGATGGCGTCTTTTCCCCAGAACTGGCTGAGCGTCTGGTTGAACGTATCGAACGACCACCACCACGGCGCGTAATAGGGGACGGGCTGGCCGAAGTTCTCGAAGTCCACGGTGCCGAACGCGACCGAAACGACCACGTAGGCCGGCAGCACGAACAGGACTGCAAGCATGAGAATGCCGGGAAGGGTGAAGGATGGCCAGTACCAGCGTGGGTACCAGACGCCGCTGGCTTGCTCCGTCTGATCCTCGCGGCGCCGCCGATGGCGCCGCGACGTCACGACATCGGTTCCGGCCGCCTGCGCGGTGGTCTCAGGCACCCGCCTTGATCTCGGTCCAGGCAGCCTGCCACAGCTGATCGTCCTCTGGCCGCAGCTCGTAGGGCGTCAGGTCCTCCCTGAACATGTCCTGACTCACGACCGCCATCGGGAGGGTCGGCGGGACGACCCCGTCGGCGATCAGCTTGTCCGGGTCGATCGAGGTCAGAGGCGGCTGGTAGCCGTTCCAGTACCGGAAGTTGTCG
>JBKPKU010000037.1:0-4468 GCA_046731295.1 Actinomycetota bacterium | reverse complement strand
GCGAGTGCATTCCGTCCTGCGCCTGATGGAACGGGTCCTCGTCCAGGACATGCGTGCCCGAATGGCCGGTCTGCGTCCACCGCTTGGTGCGCGGGTCGAACTCGATCCGGCCGCCCTTGACCTCGAGCGCGAGGAGCCCGAGCTCGGGGTGGGTGATGACGAAGTCCGCCTCCCCCTCGTCCGGTCCCTTCCGGCCGGCCACCACCCAGTCGACCGAGTGGTACACGACGAAGGCGTCGTCCAGCTGCTCGAGGAATCCCTCGTACAGCCGGCGTTCGGCGGCGCTGTCGGTCGGGAGCATGGGGAAGGGCACCATCCGCGCCATGGCCGGATGCTAGCGGGGTCCCTGGACACCGGCGGCATCGCGTGGGACGCTTCATGACCCTCCGATGAAGTTGCTGCTCGCCGTCGTCCTCGTCTCGATCTATCTGGGATACCTGTTCGGCGGACGCCTCAAGCGGCTCGAGTCGCTCCGGCCGCGGTGGTGGGGCCTCGTGATCGTCGGGCTGGGCATCCAGTTCGTCCCGCTGCCCGAGGGGACCGCCGGCACCGACCTGGTCGTGCGAACGACGGTGCTCGCGCTCTCGTACACGCTGCTGCTCACGTTCGCAGCGGTGAACATCCGGATGCCGGGGATGGTGCTCGTTCTGCTGGGGCTGACCTGCAACATCACGGTGATCGTCGTCAACGGCGGGATGCCGGCGAGCGCGGGGGCCCTGATCAACTCGGGTCAGCGGGACGTGCTCGAGTCCCTTCGGAACGAGGGGGCCGACAAGCACCATTTGCTCACGGACGAGGACCAGCTCACGTTCCTGGCCGACGTGATCGCCGTGCCGCAGCCGATCGGCCAGGCGGTGAGCATCGGCGACGTGTTCGTGTACGCGGGGCTGGTGTGGCTGGTGATCGCGACTATGCGGGGATGGACTCCGTCGGGGAGGCCGGAGGGGTCGCGACGGCGCCGTGGGAGGCACCGGCCGGGGGCAACGAAGGAGGAGCCTGAGGTGGTTCGGCCTGATCTTGGCTTTCTTCCTCCTGGAGCCACGAGGTCGGGAACCGGACCGTGATCGTGGTCCCCTGACCGACCACGCTCTGCACGGAAAAGGTCCCGCCGCCTGCCGTCGCGCGCTCGCGCATCATCGTCATGCCGTAGTGGCCTTCGGGACCGGGAGCTTCGACGTCGAACCCGACGCCGTCGTCGCGTAGCACCATCTCGACCTCGTCGCCCTGCTGCTCGACCGAGATCCAGATGTTCGACGCGTTCGCATGCTTGAGCCCGTTCATCACAGCCTCTTTGGCGTTGTGGTACAGCAGCAGGGCGATCGGACCAGGCACGTCGACCTCGGCGATATCGGCGTGGAACTGAACCTCGTCGCGAGAGAGGTCGACCAGGAAACTCCGGATCGCCTCACCCAGACCCGCGCGCCCGAGCGGCGACCGGTGCAGGTCTCGGATCAATGCGCGAACGCGATCCGACGTTCGGTTCTTCGTCTCCTTGATCTCGAGCAGGAGCTCCTCGGTCTGATCGACTTTGCCGGCCCCGAGATGCCGCCGCGCCACGTCGACCTGGATCGAGAGGCGGAACAGGAGCTGCGCGAGATCGTCGTGGAGGAACTCGGCGATCTGCATGCGCTCGTCCTGGCGTTCCTCGGCCATGCGGTTCGACAGGGCTCGGAGCACCTGTTCGCGGTCTTGCAGCTCCTTGTGCGCTTCCTCGAGAGCCTTGCTGCGGAAGAACATCTGCCGCGCAAGGAGGAGAGGGAGAACGAAGATTGGGACGATCCACCACCGGGCTTGCGGAGCATCCGTAAAGAATTTCGCAAGCATGAGTCCGAAGACTGCAAGAGCCAAATAACTGATGACGAATTCGCTGAGGCGTCCGATCCGCAGCTCCCGAATGACTCGGATCGGATTGGTCCGATAGTGAAGGCTGGCAACTATCGAAATGACTCCGAAGTTGACGACGTAATCAACAATCGCCGCGAGCAACGCTGCACCCACCAGAGCGACTGCTGAAGGAGGGGGGACAGCGTCAAGATCAATGAGGTAATGGAAGACGGCACTCGCGGCCCAAACAGCAAGCGCGATCGACGACCGATTGAACAGACCCTGAAGGAATCCGACTTCGCGCTTGAGCTCACGCGGATCCGAGGCGGCTAGAAAAGCCGCAGACCCTGCCACTGCCGGCGGATATAGGAACGCCACGACCATGAGCAACGGGAAGCCCATGCTGATAATCGTCCCGCGCCACAGAGGGACGGGGACGAGCTCCACCGCGGCGATCAAGACGACCCAAATAACGAGATCCCTCACCTCTACGTGATCAAGAGTGGGGATCGCAAGGGATGACGCCCATGCCAGCGCCGCGATGGTCGGAATGACGACAGCGGCCTCGAATATGCGCTCACGCCGGGACAGGCGCGCCCTGCTCAGGGTCCCGCTTTTGGTATCAGTCGGCACACATACATATTGACCGCTGCAGGGCCGTCTTGGAACCACCCAGTCCGACAGGTGGTCCCTACCACCCTACGACAATCACCGTAGGGACCATGGCTGGCTTGTCGAGTCATCCGGCGTCCCCCAAACTCCCGAGGCATCCCCCATATGGGGGTCGGATGTAAAGGACGAGGCCGAGCGAGGGGGGTGGAAACGTGAAGCTGATCAAGCGCCTGGCGGTGGCGATGGGGTCTTTGCTGGCCCTGGCCTTTGCCGGTGGGGCTCACGTGCGCTGGTAGTAACCGGCGGACCAACTCCAACCCACAAGAGATTTCCGAATCGACCAGGTCCCCTCTACCGGGGGCCTGGTCGAGTTTTTCCCTCTATAGGAAGTCTTGCCAAAACCAAAGTCCCTTCACCCATACCCGAGCTCACAACCAGGGATCCACCTGCCAGCTCGGATCGTTCACGCATGAGTTGCAGCCCGAAATGCGATGACGTATCTACGGCCAACGGGTTGAATCCTTCGCCGTCGTCGGCTCACCCGAAGCCGAATGGAGTCTTCATCCTGATCCAAAGCAACTAGGATCCTTGAAGCTCCCGAGTGTCGCGCCGCATTCGCCAACGCTTCCCGGGCGAGTTGGTACGCCAGTAGGTGTGTAAGAGCGCTCCCTCCCACCGGATTGAGATCGGTCTCGACTCGGATTCGTGCGCTCGCTTCGACTTGCTCCGCAAGCAATCGAAGAGTCTCGACCAGTCCGCCCGGTCCAATGGTGGACTTCCTGAGATCGCGGACCATATCCCGCAAGACGGAGTCCGCGGTCTCAACTGCCTGAACGAGGTCCGGGACGTCAGCTTCAAGGTCTAGTAGCCGTCCCGAAGCAAAGTCATTCCTCACGACCTGCCCCATCAGGTGGATCTTGTAGAGAGGAGGAAGAACCTGATCATGTATCTCCGCGGCCAGGGCTAGCCGCTCCTCTCGTCTCTCATCGAGGACCCGATTGGCGGCCGCGGACAGCGCTCGATCCTTCTGAAGTAAGGCGAGGTTCGCTTCGCCCAATCGCTTCCAATGGACAAACATCTGGCGCGCAAGGAGAAGCGGAATCGCAAACGCTACGAGACCGGCGTTCCCTGCAGAGGCATAGATGGTCGCCATGAGCACTGCTAGAAGTCCGAAGCAAGCATAGCCGCCAAGGAAGACTTCGGGATGCGATCCTCCGTACACGTTTTTCATTAGACGCGTGGGAGGAAGTCCGGTGAGTAAGTGTGTGCCTACAATGACGAGCGTGAAATTCACCAATATGTCAGCAACCAGAGCGACGAGCGTCGCGCCAACCACATGTGGCCAGTCGAGGACTTCAACTCCGAGGAGGTGGAATGTCCAAGAGGCCGTCATGACGCTCGCAGCCACGTTGCACCTGTTGTAGAGACCACGAAGGGGACTAATCTCCCGTCGAAGCTCCCGAAGGTCCAGCGTGCCAATCAGGCTCAAGCTTCCGGCTACAAACGGCGGGAAGACTAGAGCTGTGGCCAGGAGGACAGGAAAGGACATCATGAGCTCAACAGATCCCCAAATAGGAACAGGTAACAGGTCGGCAAGAGCCACAACGAGAAGCCAGGGAAGAAGGTCGTCTATGTCAGCGGCGAATGTCGCCCAATGAGTCCCGACTTGCCATACGAGAAGCGTGAGCACGACACTCGAGACTGAGATCTCCAGGATGCGCAAGCGGAGGGGTTCCCTATGCGTTGGTCGACGGACTTGATCCGTATCTGGGGCGGTCGTTGCCGACATGAGACCTCCCTCTCGATCCCACGCAATCTTTGAGGCCTTTCGCGCCGACGCGCAACAGCGACAAAATCGGGTCGAACGTTCAGTCGAGGCGTCACCTCCGGATGCCTTCGGCCGTAAGGCGAGGGGTACCATCGAGGCTCGATGGCAACCCGCATCCTCCTTGTTGAAGACGAGGCCGCGATCTCGGAACCGCTCGCCGAAAGCCTCGGGCGAGAGGGGTTCGAGGCAGAGGTGGCCCCCACC
>JBKPKU010000036.1:0-4590 GCA_046731295.1 Actinomycetota bacterium | reverse complement strand
AGCTGGTGGCCGAGGCGGGGAGCCCGATCGACGACGTCCGGGGCACCGCGGCCTACCGGCGGCATGCGGTCTCGGTGCTGGCGCGCCGAGCTTTCGCGTGGGCGCTCGACGACCGGCGGGCGGGGGCCGCCTGATGCTGGTCCGCGCGAACGTGAACGGCGAGTGGCGCGAGGCCGACGTGTGGCCGGGGTCGAGCCTTCTCTACTTGCTTCGCGAGCACCTCGCCCTGCCGGGCTCGAAGAACGCGTGCGAGCAGGGCGAGTGCGGTTCGTGCTCGGTCTGGCTGGACGGGGAGCTGGTGTGCGCGTGTCTCGTCCTGGCGGCTCAGGCCCACGAGCGGGAGGTGCGGACGGTCGAGGGCCTCGCGGCCGGCGAGGCGTTGCATCCCGTGCAGGAGGCGTTCGTCGAGGCCGGCGCCGTGCAGTGCGGGTTCTGCACGCCGGGGTTCATCGTGGCCGTGACCGACCTGCTCGAGCGGGAGCCCGAGCCAACCGAGGCGGTGGTGCGCGAGGCCCTGTCGGGCAACCTGTGTCGCTGCACCGGCTACGAGAAGATCTTCGAGGCCGTCCGTGTCGCCTCGGATCGCCTGCGCATCCGCGAGGACGAGCTGTGAGCGAACGCGTCGGGGAGCGCACGCGCGAGGGCGTCGGGGTCTCGGTCCCGCGGATCGACGGGGTCCCCAAGGCCAAGGGGCAGTTCGCCTACGGCAGCGACCTGTGGGCGGACGGCATGCTGTGGGGGCACACGCTGCGCAGCCCGCATCCGAGCGCACGGATCACCTCCATCGACATCGCGGGGGCCGTCGCGAGCCCGGGGGTCCACGCGGTGCTGCTCGCGGACGACGTGCCGGGCTCGAGGTTCTACGGCCTCGAGTTCGCCGATCAGCCCGTGCTCGCGTGGGAGGTCGTCCGGTACGTGGGCGAGCCCGTGGCGCTCGTCGCGGCCGAGCACCCCGAGCTCGCCCGCCGGGCCGCCGACAGGATCGTCGTCGACTACGAGCCGCGGCCGGCGGTCACCGACATGGTCCGGGCGCTCGACCCCCACGCGCCGCAGGTGCATCCGTTCGGCAACGTCCTGAGCGAGGTGCGGGTGGCCCACGGCGACCCGGACGCCGGGGCCGACGTCTGGGTCGAGGGCTACTACGAGACCGGGATGCAGGACCAGGCGCCGCTCGGGCCCGAGGCCGGCCTCGCGGTGCCGGCGGAGGACGGCGGGATCGACCTGTTCGTGGCCACCCAGTGGCTCCACGTGGATCGGAAGCAGATGGCGCCGTGCCTGAGCCTCCCGCTCGACAAGGTCCGGCTCTTCCTGGCCGGCACCGGTGGGGCGTTCGGGGCCCGCGAGGACGTGAGCATGCACATCCACGCGAGCATGCTCGCGCTGTATACGGGCAAGCCTGTGAAGATGTCCTACGACCGCGCCGAGTCCTTCGTCGGCCACGTGCACCGGCATCCGTCGCGGATCTGGATGCGGACCGGCGCGACGCGCGACGGCGACCTCGTGAACGTACGCGTCAGGGTGATCGTGGACGGCGGGGCGTACACCTCGTCCTCGATCGCGGTGATCTCGAACGCCAGCACGTTCGCCGCGGGCCCGTACGAGGTGCCGAACGCGCTGATCGAGGGCAGCTGCGTGTTCACGAACAACCCGCCGTGCGGCGCGATGCGTGGGTTCGGGGCCGTGCAGGTGTGCTTCGCGCACGAGGGGCAGATGGACAAGCTCGCGGCCGCCCTCGGGATGGATCCGGTCGAGCTGCGCGCGCGCAACGCGGCGGCGACGGGGACGGTGCTGCCCACCGGCCAGGTGATCGGCGGCGCCGCCCCGGTGCGCCAGGTGATCGAACGCTGCGCCGCGATTCCGATGCCGCCCGATCCCCCGCCCGGGCGCCTGGACGCGGTCGAGCTGCCGGGCGGCGTCGCCGGCAACGTGGGACGGGGCGAGGGCGTTCGGCGCGGCGTGGGGTTCGCCGTCGGCTACAAGAACCACGGGTACAGCGGCGGCTTCGACGACTCGTCCGAGGCGCGCGTCACGCTCTCGGCCGGCCCCGAGGGCCCGGTGGCCGAGGTGCACAGCGCGGCGGCCGAGGTCGGCCAGGGCGTCCACACGATCCTGGGACAGATCGCCCGAACGGTGCTCGGCATCGAGCGCGTGATCCTGCACGCATCCGACACGCTGGTGGGCTCGGCCGGCTCGACCTCGGCGTCGCGGCAGACGGTCGTCTCGGGCGGGGCCGTCAAGGCGACGTGTGAGGCCGTGCTCGAGGAGCTGTTCGAGCGCGCGCGGCGCGAGGCCCGCCTGTCGGCCACGGAGCTCGGGGTGGAGGACGGGTTCGTTACGGCGGACGGCGAGCGCGTGGCGCCGGTCGAGGAGTTCCTGTCCGAGCCGATCGTCTGCACGCGTGTGTGGCGCCACCGCCCGACGTTCCCCCTCGACGAACGCGGCCGGGGCGACGTCCACGTCGGGTTCCTGTTCGGCGCGCAGCGCGCGGTGGTGGAGGTGGACAAGGACCTGGGGCTGGTCCGGGTGATCCAACTCGCGATGGCGCAGGACGTAGGATTCGCCATCAACCCGCAGAACGTGAGCGGGCAGATCGAGGGCGGCTCCGCGCAGGGGCTCGGGCTGGCGCTGATGGAGGAGATCCAGTTGGTGGACGGGCGGATCGCCAACGCGTCGTTCACCGACTACCTGTTGCCCACCACGCTCGACATGCCGAGGATCGAGGTCGAGCTGATCGAGGAGCCCGAGCCCGGCACACCGTTCGGCGTGAAGGGGGTGGGGGAGCCCTCGAACGTCGTAGCGCCGGCGGCGATCGCCGCGGCGCTCCGGAACGCGCTCGGGATCGAACTCAACCGCATCCCGGTCCGGCCGGACGATCTCGTCGGCCTCCGCGAGCCGCGCCCCATGCCACCTTGGCCGCCGTTCCCCGAACATCCTGCGCGGGAGCCGGCGCCCGCCGCCGCCGGGATCACCAGGACGGGGGAGCCGACGTGAGCCCGGGTCGACGTTGGCTCGTCCCGAGCGTGGTCGTGCTCGTCCTGTTCACTGGGTGTACGTCGGGCGACGAGGGGTCCGAGCCCGCCGGCACCACCGCCGAACCCGTGGCGCTCGGCGAGCCGATGCGGCTGTCGGTCTTCGAATACAACGTGGAGTACGCCGGCGACGAGACGACCGACGCGGTGATCGCCGACGTGGACGCGGACGTCGTCGGCGTCCTGGAGTCCTACAACCGGCTGCCCGAGATGGCGGCCAACGCCGGCTACCCCTACTACAACGTCAGCCTGCAGATCCTGTCGAAGTACCCGATTCTGGAGCCCTCGGGAGCCGAGGGCAGGTACGCGTTCATCGAGGTGCGCCCGGGCCAGGTTGTCGCGTTCTTCAACATCCATCTCGACTACGTGAACTACGGGCCGCGAGCGCTGCGTCACGGCCACAGCGTCGAGGACGTCATCGCGAAGGAGAACGAGGTGCGCACGTCGTCGCTGGACGAGCCACTCCGGCTGATGCGCGACCTGATCGACGGCGGCTACGCCGTGTTCTTCACCGGCGACCACAACGAGCCCTCGAGCCTGGACTGGACCCAGGCCACCGCCGAGGCTCGAGAAGACATCGACCAGGCGGTCGCGTGGCCGGTGAGCGAGGCGATCCTGGAGGCCGGCTTCCGGGACACCTACCGCGAGATCCATCCGGATCCGGTCGCCGAGCCGGGGATCACGCACCAGGGGGTGGGCGACCGCATCGACTACGTGTACGCGGCCGGGCCCTCGGAGACGCTCGATAGCCAGCTGGTCGGCGAGCCGGGTGGCCGCGACGTGGACCTCGCCTACGAGCCGTGGACCTCCGACCATCGGGCGGTCGTCTCGACGTTCCACGTCACGCCCGCGCGGATGCAGACGATGGTCGCCGTCAGCCCGGCGCTGCTGACGCAGGGGGATCCGCTCTCGATCTCCTATCACGCCCCCTCGGCGAACGGCAGTGTGGTGGTGATGCAGACCGATGCCGCTGACGGGACGGCGGACGTGACCGAGCACCTCACCGAGGCGACCGGCTCGTTCGACGTCGACACCGCCTCGCTCGCGCCGGGTGGCTACGACGCCGTCCTGCTCGACGGCGACGGCGCCCAGCTCGCGCGCGTCGGGCTGTGGGTGCGCGACCCCAACGCCGCGATCAGCGTCACGACGGACAAGTCCTCGTACGCGGCCGGCGAGCCGATCGTCGTGAGCTGGACCGGCGGTCCGGCCAACCGCTGGGACTGGATCGGGGTCTACGAAGCGGACAATGCCGACCCGAAGGTGGACTCCTACCTCGACTGGAACTACACGGGCCTGCATGCATCGGGCACCCTTCCCCCCGCGGTCGACGGCTCCGTAACGATGGACGAGACGGCACAGGGCGGGCCGTGGCCACTGCCGGCCGGCCGCTACGTCGTGCACTATCTGGTGACCGATCGCTACCGATCGATCGGCAGCGCGAGCTTCACCGTCGAGGGGTCCTAGGGCAGGCGAACCGCCGAGCCCGAGGTGGCGTCGAGCCCGATCTCGCGGATCAGGTGAGCGAAGCGCCTCGCCGCGAGGTCTTCGACCTGCACGGCGG
>JBKPKU010000035.1:0-6811 GCA_046731295.1 Actinomycetota bacterium | reverse complement strand
ATGTCCGGCCGCCTCGGCGCCGTCGGCCGCGCCGCGAACGGCCGCCGCGACCATCGCCTCGCCGCCGAGCGCGTGCACTGTCAGCATGGCCACGCCCAGCCGCGCGACGTTACGCGCCGCGCCTTCGACTGTGTTCGGGATGTCGTGCAGCTTGAGGTCCAGGAACACCGGAGCCACAGCGCCGATGCGCGGGACCACGTCGGGACCGGCGGCGGTGAACAGCTCCAGCCCGACCTTGAGGAGCCCGGCCGGGCCCTCCACTCGGCGCGCGAGGGCCTCGGCCTCCCGGGACTCGGGCACGTCGAGCGCCACGATCAGTGGGTTGTCGGGGCGGGGGATCACACCGAGCCGTTCCCACCGGCGCCGACCCGCAGCTGGCCCCGGAGCTCCGCGGGCGAGGCAAACCCCTTCTCGCGCAGGTACGCCACGATCCCGCGGGCGATCTCGACGTGCACGGTCGGATCGATCAGCAGCGCGGTCCCGACCTGCACCGCCCACGCCCCGGCCAGCATGAACTCGACCGCGTCCTCACCCGTCGAGATGCCTCCCACGCCCATGATCGGGACCTCGGGGAGCGCCCGCGCCACCCGGTAGACGGCCGCGAGCGCGATCGGCTTGACCGCCGGCCCCGAGAGACCGCCCACGGGTGTCGCGGTGCGCGTTCGCAGGCGCGAGGCGTCGACGGCGAGCGCCGGAACGGCGTCGACCAGCGTGAAGCCGAAGGCGCCGGCCCGCACGCACTGCTGGGCGACGTCCACCAGGCCGGGGAGCAAGGGGGGGAGCTTCGCGAACACCGGCACCCGCGCCATCCGCGCGACGGCGCCCACGATCTCGACGAGGCGCTCGGGTCGGGCGTAGAAGGGCTCGCCCTCGCGTTCGTCGTCCGCCGAGGACAGGCAGACCTCGATCGCGACCACGCCGGGCTTCAGATGCATCGCGCTCGTGACGTCGACGTACTCGCCGAGGCTCGAACCGGCGACCGAGGCCACGACCGGGACGCCGATCTTCGCGAGCCGCGGCAGGTCTCGTTCCATGAACTCCAAGACGCCGGGGTTCTGCAGACCGACCGCCGAAAGCAGCCCTGAGGAGGTCTCGGCCGCCCGGGGCGTCGGCCACCCCTTCGAGGGGCCGAACGTCAGGCTCCGAGTCACGACGCCGCCGAGCTTGTGCAGGTCCACGAGCGCCGGGACGTCGTGGCCGGTGGCCAGGCATCCGGAGGCGGCGAGCACCGGGTGCGAGAAGTGCAAGCCGTTCAGGTCGACGGCGGGGTCCGGCGTCATCCGGTCCCCGCTCGATGCGTGTGCGTCGCCGGCGTCATCCCGGCCAGGACTTGATCACGGGGAAGCCCTCGGGCGGCGTCACCGTCCTCAGCTGGTCCTCCCCCAGCCATCGGTCCCACAGGATGCGGGCGGGGTTGAACACGGGCCCGTCGACGCACGCGCGCAGGTTGTCGTAGCCCGAGCCATCCTTGCGGATCACCGGCACCGTGCAGGAGAAGCACAGCCCGATGCCGCACGCCATCTGCTCCTCGACCGCGATCTGCGACGGGATCTGGCGCTCGGCGCAGAAATGGGCGATCCGGCGCAGCGTCGGGCGCCGCCCGGCCGCGTAGATCACCTGCGCGCCCGTGGACTCGACGACCTCGGGCAGGTGATCGAACACGCTCCCGGATTCCCCGAGGCTCCCGTCGTCGGTGGTGATGACGATCGTCTGAGACAGGCGCTTGCCCTCTATCGGCCTGAACACCCGGTCCTCGGTCTCGGCGCCCACCAGCATGTCGAGGCGCTTGCCGCGCGCGCGCAACTCCTGCCCCAGGAAGTACAGGGGGGCGGAGCCGTGCCCCTCGGCCACCAGGAGGCAGCCGGACAGCTTGGTCGGATAGGCGAACGCCCTGCCGATCGGTCCGATCACGTCGAGAAACTGGTGCGCCTTCACCTCGGCGAGCCACGTCGTCCCGGGCCCGCGCGGCTCGAACACGAACTCGAGCGTCCCCGCCCACCCACCGCGGCGGGAGGCCTGGTGGATCGAGAACTGGCGGCGCAGCAGGAACGTGCTTCCCTCCGGCATCGCGACCGAGACGAACTGCCCGGGGCGGACCTTCTCCGCCACCTCGGGGGCGACGATCGTGATCGAGTGGTACGCGCCCAGCCGTCTCGCGTTGAGCACCTCGGCGCGGACGCGTCTCACGACGCCGCCACACCCGCGGGGCGCTCGTCGAAGTCAACCCGCTCTTGCACCGCCGAGGCTTCCCGAGCCCTGCGGTGCCACTCCTGGATCGAGCGCGGCTCCCGCGCGGTCCCCAGCGCTTCAATGCCGCGCAGCGCCGCGAACAGGCCCGGCAGCGTCGTGACGCACGGGATGCCGGCCTGCGCCGCCGCCCTCCGGATCAGGGAGCCGTCGGTCCGCGGCCCTCGCCCGAACGGCGTGTTCACCACCATGTCGACCTCGGCCTCGTGGATCAGGTCCACCACCGAGCGTCCGCCCTCGGACACCTTCGCCACCCGCGTGACGGCGACGCCCGCGCGCTCGAGCACGGCCGCCGTGCCCCGGGTCGCCAGGAGCCGGAACCCGAGGTCGGCCAAACGCTTGGCCGGGTAGACGATCGAGCGCTTGTCTCGGTTGGCGACCGAGACGAACACCGTCCCCTCGGTCGGCAGCGAGGCGCCGCTCGCGTTCAGCGCCTTCGCGAGCGCCCACCCCGGGTCGGCGTCGATGCCCATGACCTCGCCGGTCGACCGCATCTCGGGGCCGAGGAGCGTGTCCACGCCCGGGAACCGGCCGAACGGAAGCACGGCCGCCTTGACGGCCGAGTACGGCAGGCACAGGAAGTGGCGCGGATCCGTCGGGACCAGGCCCTCGTCTCGGAGCTCGGCCAGCGAACGCCCGAGCAGGACCGATGTCGCGACCTTCGCGAGCGGAACGCCCGTGACCTTGGAGACGAAGGGCACCGTGCGCGAGGAGCGCGGGTTGGCCTCGAGCACCCAGATGCGCTCGTCCTTGACCGCCAGCTGCAGGTTGATCAGGCCGCGGACACGGATCTCGAGTGCGAGGGTGCGCGTGATCCGCTCGATCTCGTCGAGCTCCTCGTCCGACAGCGTGGCCGGCGGGATCTGGCACGACGAGTCGCCCGAATGGATGCCCGCCTCCTCGATGTGCTCCATCACTGCCCCGACGAAGACCTCGGCGCCGTCGCACACCGCGTCTACGTCGATCTCGACCGCGCCCTCCAGGAACCGATCGATCAGCACCGGATGCTCCGGCCCCGCCGCCGCCGCGCTCGTGACGAACCGCTCCAGCTCGTCCTCCGCGTACACGATCTCCATCGCACGGCCGCCGAGCACGTACGAGGGCCGGACGACGACCGGGTAGCCGATCCGCGTCGCGATCGCCCGCGCCTGCTCGACGTCGCCCGCCTCCCCGTGCGCCGGCGCGGCGATGCCGAGCTCGCGCATCAGCGCGGCGAACCGGCCCCGGTCCTCTGCGAGGTCGATCGAGGCGGCCTCGGTCCCGAGCACGCGGAACCCCGCGGCCTCGATCTCGCGAGCCAGGCGCAGCGGCGTCTGCCCGCCGAACTGACAGATCACGGCGGCCGGCCGCTCGGCCTCGCACACCGCGAGGACGTCCTCGGCCGACAACGGCTCGAAGTAAAGGCGCGCGCTCGTGTCGTAGTCGGTGGAGACGGTCTCCGGGTTCGAGTTCACCATCACCGCCTCGTACCCGGCCTGCTCGAGCGCGAACGCGGCGTGCACGCACGCGTAGTCGAACTCGATCCCCTGACCGATCCGGTTCGGACCGGCGCCCAGGATGATCACGCGCTCGCGTTCGGCCGGGGCGGCCTCGTCCTGCTCCTCGTAGGTCGAGTAGTGGTACGGCGTCCGGGCGGGGAACTCGCCGGCGCACGTGTCCACCGTCTTGAACACGGCCCGCTCGCCGAGGGCGCTCCGTTGCGCGCGCACCTCCGCCTCCCCGGCCGAGACCAGCGCGCCGATCCGGCGGTCGGACAGCCCGGCGCGCTTGGCCCGACGAAGGTCGCCGGCGTCCAGGTCGTCGAGGGCTCGCCCGGCCAGGCGCCCGACCTCCTCGACCACCTCCGCGATCTGGTCGACGAACCACGGGTCGATCGAGCTGGCCTCGGCCACCTCGTCCACCGGGCGGCCGGCCCGCAGCGCCGCCTCCACCTGGTGCAGCCGCCATTCCGTGGGCGTGGCGAGCGCCTCGAGCGGCCCGGCGGCCAGGGCTCCTCCGAGGTCGGCCTCGGGACGCTCGAGCGAGCGCCAGGCCTTGCCGAGCGCCTCCTTGAACGTCCGCCCGATGGCCATGACCTCGCCCACCGACTTCATCGTCGAGGTGAGCACCGGGTCGGCGTCCGGGAACTTCTCGAACGCGAACCGCGGGACCTTGACCACGACGTAGTCCAGGGTCGGCTCGAACGCGGCGGGTGTCACGCCGGTCACGTCGTTGGGGATCTCGTCCAACGTGTAGCCGACGGCGAGCAGCGCCGCGATCTTGGCGATCGGGAACCCCGTCGCTTTCGATGCCAGCGCCGACGAACGCGACACGCGCGGGTTCATCTCGATCAGCACCTGCCGGCCGGTGGACGGGTCGACGGCGAACTGGATGTTCGAGCCGCCGGTCTCGACCCCGACCGCCCGGATGCACGCGAGGGCCGAGTCGCGCATGCGCTGGTACTCGCGGTCAGATAGCGTCATCGCGGGCGCCACCGTGATCGAGTCGCCCGTGTGCACGCCCATCGGATCGACGTTCTCGATCGAGCAGATCACCACCGCATTGTCCGCGGCGTCGCGCATCACCTCGAGCTCGAACTCCTTCCACCCGGCCAGCGACTCCTCGACGAGGATCTCGCTCACCGGGCTGATCGCCAGGCTCCTGGTGGCGAGCGCGCGCAACGCCTCGGGATCGCGCGCGAACCCGCTCCCCCCGCCTCCGAGCGTGAACGAGGGGCGCACGATCAGCGGGTACCCCAGCTCGGCCCCAAGCTCCAAGGCGCCTTGGACCGATCGCGCGATGCCGGCTCGAGGCGTGTCGAGACCCGCCTCCCGCATCGTTCGGCGGAACCCGCTGCGATCCTCGGCGCGGTGGATCGCCTCGGCGCCGGCGCCGATCAGCGACACGCCCAGGCGCTCGAGATCGCCCGACTCGGCGAGCGCGATCGCCACGTTCAGCCCGGTCTGGCCGCCCAGCGTGGGCAGCAGCGCGTCGGGGCGTTCGCGTTCGACGACCCCCAGGACGGATTCGGGAGTCAGCGGTTCGATGTAGGTGCGCTCGGCGAACTCGGGGTCGGTCATGATCGTCGCGGGGTTGGAGTTGACCAGCGCCACGTTGAACCTCTCGCGGCGCAGCACCTTGCACGCCTGCGTCCCGGAGTAGTCGAACTCGCACGCCTGGCCGATCACGATCGGCCCCGATCCGATCACCAGGATGCGTTCGAGGTCGGTGCGCCTGGGCATCAGGCCGCCGCCATCAGCGCGCGGAACTCGTCGAACAGGTATCGGGCGTCGTGCGGCCCCGGCGCGGCCTCCGGGTGGTACTGCACCGAGAGCGCGGACACGTCGAGGCACCGCAGGCCCTCCAGGGTCCCGTCGTTCAGGTTCCAATGTGTGAGCTCGGCTCGGCCGAACGCCGTCTCGGCCACGACCCCGTCTCGCGGCCACCCTCCGGGGTCGACCGCGAACCCGTGGTTGTGGCTGGTGACCTCCACCCGGCCCGTCCGCCGGTCCTGCACGGGCTGGTTGAGGCCGCGGTGGCCGAACTTCAGCTTGTAGGTGCGGCCCCCGAGCGCGAGCCCGAGCAGCTCGTGCCCCAGACAGATCCCGAACACCGGCACGGTCCCGAGCACGCCCCGGCAGGCCTCGACCCCGTACCCGGTGGCGGCCGGGTCCCCGGGCCCGTTGGACAGGAACACGCCGTCGAACCCGCCCGCCAGCACCTGTCGCGGGGGCGTCGTGGCCGGGAACACGGTCGCGTCGATCCCCGCCGCCGCGAGACGGCGCAGGATGTTCCGCTTGAGGCCGAAGTCGTACGCGGCCACGCGGTAGACGGGTCCGAACGCAACGGCCGCCGGGCCGACGAGGTCGGCCGCCTCGTACGGTTCCGTGGTCGAGACGTCCCTCGCGAGGTCGGCGCCCTCCATCCCGCGCTGCGCGCGAACGCGTCGGAGCAGCGAGCCGGCCTCCAGGTCGAGCGTCGACAGGCCGCAGCGCATCGCGCCGCGCTCGCGCAATCGAAGGGTGAGCCGGCGCGTGTCGACGCCCTCGATCCCCGTGACGCCGCCGGCCGACAGCTCCTCGCCGAGCGAGCGCACCGTTCGCCAGTTCGACGGCCGCCGCGCGGCCTCGCGCACGACGAACCCTGAGACGTGTACCCGGTCCGATTCGGCGTCGTCCGGATCCGTTCCGTAGTTGCCCTGCTGCGGGGCCGTCATCGCGACCACCTGCCCTGCGTACGACGGATCGGTCAGCACCTCCTGATAGCCGGACATTCCCGTGTTGAACACGGCCTCGCCGAACGCCTCCCCCCCGGCGCCGAACGCGGTGCCCCGGAACGCCGTGCCGTCCTCGAGGACGAGCAGCGCGTCCGTCACTTCTGGGCCTTCCCGTCGGCCACGATCAGCTCGCCGCCGAGCATCGTGTGCACGACGCGACCGCGAAGCGTCCGCCCCAGGAACGACGTGTTCCGGCTGCGTGACCCGAACGGCGGTTCCACCGTCCACTCGGCGGAGGGGTCGAACGCGATCAGGTGCGCCGGCCTGCCGGGTTGGATCGGCCCGCCGTGGTCGTGGGCGCCGAGGATG
>JBKPKU010000034.1:0-1591 GCA_046731295.1 Actinomycetota bacterium | reverse complement strand
ATGGTCAACACGATGGACGAGACCGACCTGTGGGCCGACCCCGTCCGCCGCTACATGGCGCCCGCCCTGTCGGACCGGGAGGTCGAGTTCCCGTCCCACCCGATGGCCGGTCGCGACTCGCTGCACGAGGCCGAGATGTGGGCGGTCGAGGGGCTCACGCACCGCTACCCGACCAAGGTGCTTGCGGAGCTCATCCCCACGTGTCCGCAGTACTGCGGCCACTGCACGCGCATGGATCTGGTCGGCAACGACACCCTGCAGGTCCTGAAGTACAAGTTCGAGATGAAGCAGAACGAGCGTTGGGACGCGATGCTCGACTACCTGCGCGCCACGCCGAGCGTCCGCGACGTCGTCGTGAGCGGGGGCGACATGGCCAACGTCCCGATCAACCGGCTGCAGGAGTGGCTGTTCAAGCTGTTCGACATCGAGAACGTCCGGGACGTCCGCATCGCGACCAAGGGCCTGATGGGCATCCCGCAGCACTTCCTGCAGGACGACGTGCTCCAGGGCTACGACGCGATCGCCAAGCGCGCACACGAGCGCGGGGTCGAGGTCGCGATCCACACGCACGTGAACGCCGCCCAGCAGGTCACGCCTCTGGTCGGCTCCGCCGTCGGCAAGCTGCTGGACATGGGCTACCGCGACGTACGCAACCAGGGGGTGCTCCTGCGGGGCGTGAACACGACGCCGAACCAGATCCTCGAGCTCTGCTTCATGCTCCTGGATCACGCGAAGGTCATGCCCTACTACTTCTACATGTGCGACATGATCCCCAACAGCGAGCACTGGCGGCTCGCGCTGTGGGAGGCACAGGAGTTGCAGTTCGCGATCATGGGCTATCTGCCGGGATTCGCCACGCCGCGGTTCGTCTCCGACGTGCCGTTCGTCGGCAAGCGCTGGGTGCACATGGTGAACGGCTACGACCGGGTCAAGGGCATCTCGTACTGGACGAAGAACTACCGCACCGGGATCGAGTTCGACGACCCCGAGGCGCTCACGCGCAAATACCCGTACTACGACCCGATCTACACGCTGCCCGAAGACGGACAGCGCTACTGGCGCGAGTTCAAGGCGCAGTCCTCCGGCAAGGAGCTGCAGCCGGCCTAGCGCGCGAACGCCTTGCGGCGTTCGATCAGGGCAGCAGGTGCAGGCTGTGCTGGCTGTTCCCGGTGTTGTCGACGATCTCGACGGTCGCCGCCCCGCCCACGTTCTCGAACTCGCCCGTCCCGCCCGTGATCGCGAGCTGCCAGGTCCCGCCGACCTTGAGCTGCGAGACCGGGATCATCCCCAACGCCGTGATCGTGCCGCGCTCGTTCAACTCGTACACGTGCGAGCACGCGTCCTCCTTGGCGAACTGGACGACGCAGTCCACGAACAACTGCCCGACCCTGACGTCCCGGTCGTCGCGCAGCACGCTTCGGAACAGATAGCGGTCGCCGGGGTTGAAGGCGTCGGGCTTGCCCACCAGGTCGACGTTGCGCCCGTTCACCGTGTGCTCGGCGAGGACCAGCGTCTCCTCCTGCGCGATCCGCGTCGCGGCGAACGCGGTCGACAGTCCCGCGCCGACGAGGCCGATCACGGCGGCCAACAC
>JBKPKU010000033.1:0-16131 GCA_046731295.1 Actinomycetota bacterium | reverse complement strand
TCCCCGATCGTCATCACGTCGAGGTCCTTCCACCCGTCGCCGAGATCGGCCGACAGGTTCGGCACGTTCACGGGTGTGGGCGCGTCGTTCGGGTAGCGCTCCGGGTGGATGATCTGCTCGGTCGAGGCCGGCAGGTCCTCGAACGCCTCGTCGATCTCGTCCAGGCCGCCGCGCGAGTCCAGGGCCGAGACGAAGTTCATCCCCTGCTCGTACGGGAACGCCTGCAGCCGAACGATGAACTGCGGGATGCCGGCAGTGGACGTGTCCTGCTGCGCCGCCTCGATGCCGACCTGCACCTGCTCGGCCGCGGTCAGGAACGTCCGAGCCCACCGCAGCATGAAGAACGTGGCGTTGCCCTCGACCAGCGCCGTGGCGGCGGCCGAGTCCTCGTCGCGGCACTCGGCGCCGAGCTGATCCAGGCGCTCGAGCCCGAACCGCTGGTCGTCGATCGCGTGGGTGAGCTCGTGCGCGAGCGTGATGCGTTCGAGCGGCGAAGGCGACGCGCTGCCGGTGAACTTCAGCGTGCCCGTGATCGTGTCGTAGTAGCCGATCACCTGACTCGAGCCGTAGTTCTCGTAGGCCGCGCGCAGGTCCGTGCCGTCGGGGACGACGCCGATCGTGCCCCAGGCGATGCCCCGGCGCGCGTACTGCTCCCTCGGGTACGCCTGGTCGGCGTAGTCCACGACGTCGCGGCCGATCCGTGCCTGCGAGACGGGTTCGGCCGCCACCGGGTGGTCGTAATCGAACCCGCGGATCTGCGCGACCTGCCGCATGACCTGCTCGATCACCGGCGGGGTCGGGCCCTCGGCCGGGGCGCCGTGGTCCTGGTTCGGCTTGGGCTTGGGGACCTCGCAGAGGCGTTCGGCCACGGCCGCCGAGGATTCGGGGCCGGTGCTCCCGGTCGGTCGCTCCTCGGGGGAGGCAGGGACGGGCGCCTCGGACGTCCGCGGACCCGGGTTGCCGGGGGACGAGGAGCCCGTGCAGGAGGCCAGCAGGAGCGCGGAGGCCGCAGCCAGCGCCGCCCGCCGCGCCCACCGGAGGCGCACGCTCATCGACGCCTCGGGACGAGCACGCTCGCGATCGCGGCCGCGATCGCGGCGAGGGACAGGGTGCTCGAGATCCACAGCAGACCTATCGACCGGAGCGACCCCAGCGATGAGGCCACCAGCGCGATCGCCGCCGCAACCATCAAGCCGAACGCCACGGCGTAGACGCTGATCCACCCCCTCCTTGGGGGGGCTGCCACTCGCGCGTCCGCGCTCGCATCTTGAGCCCCCCGATCTCCCCCGCGTGCCTTCGGCTGGGCTTGCCCCATGTCTAGAGACGTTCGGCGAGGTACGCGTGGAGGTTCTCGATCGGGATGCGGTCCTGCCCCATCGAGTCCCGCTCCCGAACGGTGACCTGTCGGTCATCCGGCGTGTCGAAGTCCACCGTCACGCAGAACGGCGTCCCCACTTCGTCCTGACGGCGGTAGCGGCGGCCGATCGAGCCCGCATCGTCGTAGTTGGATATCCACGACGCCTTCACCAGGTCGAACGCGCGCCGAGCGTCCGGCGCCAGCTGGTCGTTGCGGGACAGGGGCAGCACGGCCACCTTCGTCGGGGCCAGGTCCCGGTGCAGCGCCAGGTACGTTCGCTTCTCGGTCCCGCCCTTAGCGGTCGGCGCCTCCTCCTCGCGGTACGCGTCGATCAGGAAGGCGAGGAGCGCGCGGTCCACGCCCACCGCCGGCTCGATCACGTAAGGGTGATAGCGCTCGTCCCTTTCCTGATCGAAGTACGTGAGGTCCTGGCCCGACGCCTTCTCGTGCGCCTTGAGGTCGAAATCGGTTCGGTTCGCGATGCCTTCGAGCTCGCCCCAGTCGGTGAACGGGAACCGATACTCGATGTCGACGGTGCGCTTGGAATAGTGCGAGAGCTCGTCTGCCTCGTGTTCGTGCAGGCGCAGGTTCTCCTTGCGGATCCCGAGATCCGTATGCCAGTTCAGCCGCTCCTGGATCCAGTACTCGTGCCACGTCTCGTCTGTGCCGGGCTCGACGAAGAACTCCATCTCCATCTGCTCGAGCTCCCGGAGTCGAAAGATGAAGTTCCCAGGCGTGATCTCGTTGCGGAAGGCCTTGCCGATCTGCGCGATTCCGAACGGGATCTTCTTGCGCGACGTCTGCTGCACGATGGCGAAGTCGACGAACATCCCCTGCGCCGTCTCCGGCCGCAGGTAGACCGCGTTCGCCTCGTCCTCGACGGGCCCCATGTGCGTCTTGAACATCAGGTTGAAGTTCCGCGGTTCGGTGAAGGTGTCGTTCCCGCAGTTCGGGCATCTCGGCTTCTCGTGCATGTCGACGGTGGTTTCGTCTTCCTCGTGCCCGGACTGAGGCGCATGCACCCCGGGGAGGTGGTCCGCCCGGAACCGCTGGTGACACGTCTGGCATTCGACGAGCGGATCGGTGAACGTCTCCAGGTGCCCGCTCGCCTCCCACACGCGCGGCGACATGATGATCGCCGCCTCGAGCCCAACGACGTCATCTCGGAGCTGGACCATCGACCGCCACCACGCGTTGCGTATGTTCCTGCGGAGCTCCGCTCCGAGCGGGCCGTAGTCCCACGACGAGCGGAGCCCGCCGTAGATCTCGCTGGACTGGAACGCGATCCCTCGCCGCTTGGCGAGGGAGGTGATGGCCTCCATCAGGTCGGCCACGGGTGGAACCTCCTCTCCCGGTCGCTGGCTGCGACCGCTGGCGTGGCCGACCAGTGTACGGGCTAGTCCGAGTCGTTCTCGGCGATCGCCCCGAAGCGCCGGGAGCGCTTCTGGAAGTCGCGGATCGCCTCGTACAGCTGCTCGCGGTCGAAGTCCGGCCAGTAGACCGGCGTGAAGTACAGCTCGCTGTACGCGGCCTGCCACAGCAGGAAGTTGCTGATCCGCTCCTCGCCGCTGGTGCGGATGATCAGGTCGGGGTCGGGCATGTCCGGGTAGTACAGGCGCCGGGTGATCGACTCGGGCGTGAGCCGCTCGCCCTTCAGGCGCCCGGCGTCGTGGTCTGCGAGCAGCTTGCTCACCGCGTCGGCGATCTCGACCCGGCCGCCGTAGTTGAACGCGATCGTGAGGGTCATCCCGGTGTTGTCGCGGGTGAGCTCCTCGGCGATCTGGATCTCCTTCAGGACCGATCGCGGGACCTTCCAGTAGTCGCGCCGGCCCATGAAGCGGACGCGCACGTTCATCCGATACAGCTCGTCGCGCCGGCGCCGGAGCAGCCCCCGGTTGAACCCCATCAGGAAGGCCACCTCGGCCTTGGGGCGGTTCCAGTTCTCCGAGGAGAACGCGAACATCGTGAGCCACCGCAGGCCGAGTGCGTCGGCACCGACGACGGTGTCCCACATCGCCTGTTCGCCGGCCGCGTGCCCGTCGGTCCGCGGCAGGCCGCGCAGCTTGGCCCACCGGCCGTTGCCGTCCATCACAATGCCGACGTGCGCCGGCAGGCGATCGCGGTCGAGGTCGTGCAGATACGTACTCACGTGGCGAGACTCCGGGCAAGGATCGGCAGGCTCTTCATGCGGCGCTCCAGGTGGTACTCGGTGAACCCGAACAGCAGGGCGCGGGACTCGCGCCTGACCGTCGTATCGGCTTCGATCGCCCCGGCCTCAAGCAGCCCGGTTCCGCCCAGGGTCGCCAGGTACGCGAGGGCCTCGCCCGACGCCGGCCCCGAGTCGAATTCGGCGTCGTCGGCACAGACGGCGCCGCCCTGGCCGCTCGAGAAACGTTCGGGCGCGGGGCGGCCGCAGACCGCGCACGTGGTGAGCGCAGGATGAAACCCCGACAGCGACAGGAGCTTCAGCAGGAAGGACTCGGCCACCGCGGCCGGGTCGGCCGGGCGGGCGTCGAGCGCGCGCAGGCCGTTGATGAGCAGCATGAACAGGCGCACGTTCCGCTCGTGCTCCTCGGCGACCTTGTCTGTGGCTTCCAGCATCGTCTCTCCGGCGGCGAACAGCGCGAGATCGGTTCGAAGCGCTCGGAACGGGGAGACGATCTCGGCCTGACTGACCGTGTCCAGGGACCCCCTGCCCCGATAGACCATCAGCGAAACGTGTGTGAACGGCTCCAGCCGGGCGCCGAACCGGGAGGTCGTCTTCCGGATCCCCTTGGCCACGGCCCGGACCTTGCCCGAGCCCTGGGTCATCACGGAGACGATCTTGTCGGCCTCGCCCAGCTTGACCGAGCGCAGCACGACGCCCTGTTCCTTGTAGAGGGGCATCGCCCGCATCGTACCCGGGGCCCTTTCGCGTTCCCGTGAGCGGACGTTGCGAAGTCGTGGAGATGGACGGGGCCGCCTCAGGGCGGCCCCTCCAAACTGCGGGCGAGCGACGAGCTATCCGGCCGCCTCCATGTTCCTGGTGACGACGTCCATCGTCTGGTTGAGTCGGTCGGTCGGACTGAACTCCACCAGCGAGGTGCCCGCGAAGATCGACGGGGTATGGCCCGGGCCGACGAAGTAGGCGTCGCCGCCCACGTACTCCTCGTCGCCGTCGGCAGTGTGGAACACGAACCTGCCCTCGAACACGTACCCCCAGTGCTCGCACTGGCAGCGGTCGTCCGGCAGCCCGACGAACAGGGGCGTCAGGTCCGCATCGGCCGTGTAGGACTCCCACCCCACCGTGGTGCCGCCCAGCTCCGAGTAGTGACCCTCGAACCCTTCCATCTGGACGTGCTCGGAGGCGTTCGCCTTGGATGCCTTCGCCATCGTTCCTCCCTCCTCAGCGCGGATCGACACGCTGCTCGGCCAACCGCGCGAGGTTGCGCAGCCCGTTCCGCAGGTTCGAGCCGCCGATCCGCAGCCCGATGGCCCGAAGCCCCGGGATCTTGAAAGCGACCATCGCGCCCGGGAGCTCGCTGATCCGAAGGGTGCGGAACGTGTACCTGATCACGCAGCCTCCGTCCCTCGGCTCCAGCTCGTACCGATGGACGTTGGTCCACTCGACGACCATGCCCTTCCTCGTCGAGAGCCTCGCCTCGGTCACGAACTCGAACAGCTTCGGACGCGTGGCCTCGGTCACGACCGACGTGTCGGCGAACACGCCCATCGCATCGGCGCCGGTGCTCCCGAACTCGGTGCCCACCGTCGCCGTCCCGTCGGGGGCCTCGATCGAGAGCAGGCGGTAGTTCTTCTTCTGCCGGCGACCGCCCCACTCCAGGTGGCTCGAGATGTCGGCCAGCAGGTCGTAGACGGCCTCGGCCGGGGCCCGGCTCGCCTCCTCCAGGCGGACGGTGAGCTCGCCCTTGAGCGCGTTCGCCCGCCCCGCTCCCCTCTGCTGCGCCTGCATGGGTTCCTCCTTCCGTCGTGGACTGGAGGAGCGTGCGCCGGAGCGGCGCCGGAAGGATGGGGAGCGTTCCCTATTTCCCGGCGGGTTCGCCGCCGGGGTACCGGACCGCGAAGGCGGCCGCCTCGGTACGGCTGCGCAGGTTGAGCTTGGACAGCACGTTGCTGACGTGGTTCCCGGCGGTCTTGGTGCTGATGTACAGGCGGGCGGCGATCTCCGCGTTCGTCAGGCCCTGCCCCAGCAGCGCGAGCACCTCCCGCTCGCGCTGGCTGAGGAGCTCGAGGCCCTTGGGGCCGGTCCGGCCCGACACGCCGCGAGCGCGAAGGAAGGCCGCCGCCGCGTCGGCCTCGCGCGGCGCCCCCAGCCGTTCGAACTCGGCCAGCGCGGTCTTCGCCTCGCCGACGGCCACCTCGGGCTGGACATCGGCCACCGTTCGGGCGAGCTCGAATCGCGCGCGGGCCGCGTCGAGCGGCAGGTGCTGGGCCGCGAATGCCGACATAGCGGCGGCGAGCACGTCTGGCGCCTTCGGATCTTGCGACGCGGCGGCCACGCGACCGCGCGCGAACCGGGCCATCGCCTCGATCCTGGGGAGCGAGGAGGCGCTCGCGACGCCCTCGAGTCGGGCGGCCGTTCGCTCGGCGCCGGGCACGTCGGCCTGGGCCAGCTGGACCTCGACCAGCAGGGACAGGAACGGCGCGGCCAGGACGTTGTCCTCGCCGATCGCGTTCAGCCGACGATGCAGGATGGCGGCGGCCATCGCCGTCTCGCCCGACGCGAGTACAGGGAGGCGAGCGCATGGGTGGACTCGGGAAGCTCCTCGAAGCCGGCGAGGAGCCGGCCCGCCTCCTCCAGACGCCCCTGAGCGATGCGGAGCTCGGCGAGCTTGGCCGAGGGATGAACGCACCGAGCCTGCATGTTGGCCGCCCGCATCGCGCCGAGCCCCTCGGCGAGCAACCCGTCGGCCATCTCCCACTCACCCGAGGCGGTGAACATCTCGGCACAGCAGGCGTAGCAGAACCCCAGCACGGCGACGTCGTCGTGGGAGGTCACCCAGCCCTGCACCGCGGTGCCCCACTGTTCGATGCGTTGCCAGTCGGCCGCGAGCTCGCAGGCGGCGATCCCGACGCACAGCACGTCCCCAATCGTCTCCAGTCCGCGAACCTCTCCGCCGGTCGCGGCGGCGAGTGCCTCGTCGACCTTGGTCATGCCGGCCTCGACGGACCCCGATGCGACGTCGGCGTAGCCGTCCCGGACCAACGCGGCGGCCTCGAGATCGGCGTCCCCGAGGCGCCTGGCCACGTCGAGCGCCGCTTCCGCGTGGCGGCGCATGTCCTGTGGGGCCTCGGATCGCTCCGCGTGCGTCAGGGCGAGCCAACCATGTTCTGCGGCGCCGCCGGCGTCGCGGAGCAGGCCCTCGGCCCGCGCGAGCCACCCGCCGCTCACCGCGTCGTGGCCGTATGCGGCGCTGAACTCCCTAGCGAGCCACAGTGCGCAGGACGCGGCGCGACGCGGGTCCGGCTCCTCTCGATAGGCCGCGTACGCGCGCTCCATGTGGGCGATCGCGCCATCCATATCGTGCAGCCACCACAGGGCGCGAGCCAGACCTTCGTGGGCATGTGCCGTCGCCGTCTCCTCGACCGCGGCCTCGAACGCGATCCGGGCGCCCGCCCAGTCGCCGCCGGCGAGCGCCTCGTCCCCCCGCTCGACCGGGTCGGTCGCTGCCTCGATGGACATGACCGTCGGATGATGACACGCGCGGTCCGACGGTCGCGCGGGGACGGCTCCGGCCTAGGCCCCCATCGGGTGCCAGACCGTCTTGAACTCCATCAGGGCCGTGACGTCGTAGGGGGACTGTGCCTCGTCCGAGAACGTGTCCACGTACCGAGCCCGGACGACGCGCTTGACGTTCTCGGCCGACAGGCGTTCGGCCTCGCCGGCCAGGTCCGCCGGGACCCCGGTCACGTCGATCGCGTTCACGTCCATGTGGCCGGCGAGCCACGGGACGAGCTCGGCCGTGAGCCCGGTGAGGATGTTCACGACGCCGCCGGGGACATCCGAGGTCGCGAGCACCTCCCCTAGGGAAACCGCCGGCAGCGGCGAGGGCTCGCTCGCGAGCACGACGGCCGTGTTCCCCGATACGATCGCCGGCGCGAGCTGCGAGACGAGGCCGAGCAGCGACCGGTCCGGAGGCGCGACGATGCCGACGACCCCCGTGGGCTCGGGGATCGTGAAGTTGAAGTACGGGCCGGCGACAGGGTTCGTGCCGCCGAGAACCTGCCCGATCTTATCCGCCCACCCGGCGTACCAGATCCACCGATCGATCGAGGCGTCCACGCCCTTGGGCGGGTCCTTGGCGCCGGCGTCGGCGAGCTCGGCTTCGAACTGCCCGCGGCGGCCCTCCATGAGCTCGGCGACCCGGTACAGGATCTGGCCACGATTGAACGCCGTCTTTCCCGCCCACCTGGTTTGCGCCGCACGGGCTGCCCTGACCGCGTCGCGCAGGTCCTTGCGCGACGCCCGCGCCGCCCGCGCGAGCAGGCGTCCGTCGTGCGCGAACACCTCGTACGAGCGCCCGGACTCACTGCGAGGGAACTCGCCGGCGACGTACAGCTTCGCGGTTCGACGAACGGGGACCCTGGTCTTGGCCATCACGAGCGCCCGTTCGGATCGAGGTCCAGGTACGGCTCGAGCCCCTGCAGCCCGCCCTCGCGCCCGAACCCGCTCTCCTTGTAGCCGCCGAACGGCGACGCCGGGTCGAACCGGTTGAAGGTGTTCGCCCACACCACGCCGGCCTTCATGCGTTCGGCCATCCACAGGATCCGAGAGCCCTTCTCCGTCCAGATCCCGGCCGACAGGCCGTACGGCGTGTTGTTCGCCTTCTCGACGGCCTCGGCCGGCGTTCGGAACGTCAGGATCGACAGCACCGGCCCGAAGATCTCCTCGCGCGCGATCCGGTGCGACTGCGAGACGTTGGTGAACAGCGTCGGGCGGAACCAGAACCCGCGTTCGGGCAGGACGCACTCGGGCTGATACATCTCGCCGCCCTCGTCCACGCCCGAGGCCACCAGATCCTCGATCTTCTCGAGCTGCGCGCGCGAGTTGATCGCCCCTATGTCCGTGTTCTTGTCGAGCGGGTTGCCGACGCGAAGCGTCTGCAGCCGGTCCTTGAGCTTGACGAGCAGCGCTTCGAACACCGGCTCTTGCACGAGCAGCCTCGAACCCGCGCAGCACACATGCCCCTGGTTGAAGAAGATGCCGTTGATCACGCCCTCGACGGCCTGGTCGAGCGGGGCGTCCTCGAACGCGATGTTCGCGGCCTTGCCGCCGAGCTCCAGCGTGAGCCGCTTCCCGGTCCCGGCGACCGTCCGGCGGATGATCTTGCCGACCTCGGTCGAGCCCGTGAACGCGATCTTGTCCACGTCGTCGTGTTCGACGAGCGCGGCGCCGGTCGGACCCGCGCCCGTGACGATGTTCACGACCCCGGGCGGCAGGTCGGCCTCCTGGATCACCTGCGCGAGCAGCAGCGCGGTGAGAGGCGTGGTTTCGGCCGGCTTCAGCACGACGGTGTTGCCGGTCGCGAGCGCCGGCGCGAGCTTCCACGCCGCCATCAGCAGTGGAAAGTTCCACGGAATCACCTGCCCCGCAACCCCGATGGGGCGCGGGTTGCGATTCGGGAACGCGTACTCGAGCTTGTCCGCCCAGCCCGCGTAGTAGAAGAAGTGGGCGGCCGCGAGCGGCACGTCGATGTCTCGGGACTCCTTGATCGGCTTGCCGCCGTCCATCGTCTCGAGCACGGCGAACTCTCGGGCGCGCTCCTGGATCTGGCGCGCGATGCGGTACAGGTACTTCGCGCGTTCGGAGCCGGGGAGCTTGCGCCACTTCGTCGAGGCCTTCCGGGCGGCCTTGACGGCAAGGTCCACGTCCTCGGGGCCGGCCTCGCCGACCTCCGCCAGCGTCTCCTCGGTGGCGGGGTTGATCGTCTCGAACCACCGGCCGCCCTTCGGGTCGATGAGCTCGCCCCCGATGAACAGCCCGTACCGTTTCTCGAGCCTGACGATCTCGGTGGACTCGGGCGCGTCGGCGTACGCCCAGAGGGGCTGGGACTCCTCCAGGGCCGACGTCGCCTTCTTCGCGATGTCCGCCATCAGTCGATCGTGTAGTAGTCGGGGCCCTGGTACCGGCCGGTGCGCTCCTTGTCGATCTGCATCAGCACGTCGTTCAGCAGCGTCGAGGAGCCGATCCGGAACAGGTCCGGCGTCATCCACTCGGGGCCGAGCGTCTCGTACACCAGAACCAGGTACTGCACGGCCTGTTTGGACGCGCGAACGCCGCCCGCGACCTTGACCCCGACGCGATGGCCCGTCTCGTGGAAGAAGTCGCGCGCGGCCTCCATCATGCAGAGCGCGTTCGGGAGTGTGGCGTTCACGCCGATCTTGCCGGTCGAGGTCTTGATGAAGTCGGCGCCGGCCGCCATCGCGAGCACCGATGCCTGCCGGATCCGATCGTAGCTGCCCAGCTCGCCGGCCTCGATGATCACCTTCAGGCGCGCGTCGCCCGCGGCCTCGCGCGCCCGAACGAGCTCCTCGAAGCACTGCGCGTACTGGCCGCCCAGGAACGCCGAGCGGTTCAGCACGATGTCGACCTCGTGCGCGCCGATCTCCACGACCTCGCGGATCTCGGTCAGGCGGGCGTCGAGCGGACCGAGACCGGCCGGGAACGAGCCCGCGACGCTCGCGACCTTGACGCTCGAGCCCTTGAGCTGCCCGAGCGCAACCGGGATCACGTGCGGGTACAGGCACACCGCCGCGACGGGCGGGATCGACGGGTCGACCGGGTTGGGCCGCACCGCCTTCGCGCACATCGCGACCACCTTGCCGACCGTGTCGACGCCCTCGAGGGTGGTCAGGTCCATGCACCGGATCGCGAGGTCGAGCGCCCACAGCTTGGACTCGCGCTTGATCGAACGCTTGCCGAGCGACGCCGCCCGCTCCTCGAGCCCGACGGCGTCGACCGCAGGCACGCGGGCCAGCAGCCTCGGTGCGTCCTTCGGCGCGTAGAGCGCGAGGCCCGGGCGTGGGCGTTCGATCTCGGCTGCCTGGGACATCGCCCGTCATGGTACGGCCGGGGCTCGTTCCGCGGCCAGACGGGATCCGGGGACCGGGCGGCTATCCTCTGGCGGACCCGAACGAGGAGGAATGCGTGCGCAGGATCGTGTTCGTGCTGGTCGTGGTGTTCGCGCTCGTCCTAGCGGCGTGCTCGTCGGACGACGACGGAGGCACGACGGCAGCGATGGGGACCACCGGAACGACCGCGTCAACCGGCGCCACCGGCAACGACGGCGCGAACGCGGACTGCGCCGATCTCACGGGCGAGGGCGCCACGTTCACGATCAAGATCGCGGAATTCGCCTATGACCCAAGCTGCTTCACGGCCAGCGCCTCGCAGGGCATCAAGATCGTGAACAAGGACGACGTCGATCACACCTTCACGATCCCCGACACGCAGATCGACGTCCCGGTCGCGGCCGGAGAGACGTTCAACGGAGAGCCGATCTCGGGCGTGCTGGCACCCGGGACCTACGACTTCATGTGCACGATCCATCCGAAGATGACGGGGCGGGTCACGGTCGTCGCGTAGCGGGATCGTTCAGAATCCGAGGCGCTGCAAAGCCTTCGGGTCGCGCTGCCACTCCTTGAGGACCTTGACCCGCAGGTCCAGGAACACCTTGCGGCCCAGGACGAGCTCCATCTCCTCGCGCGCCCGCGAGCCGATCGTCTTCAGCGTCTCCCCGCCCCTGCCGATCACGATGCCCTTCTGGGACTCGCGCTCGACGATGAGGGAGGCGAGCACCGTGGTCATCCTGTCGGACTCCTCGAGTTCCTCGACCATCACGGCGAGCGAGTGGGGCACCTCCTGCCGCGTGACCGCAAGCGCCTTCTCCCGCACGATCTCCGCCAGCCGCACCTCGAGCGGCTGGTCGATGACGGCGTCGGTCGGGTAGTACGCCGGGCCATCGGGCAGGCGTTCGAGCAGGAGGTCGAGCAGGACGTGCACCCCTCGGCCGGTCTTGGCCGACACCGGCACGACCTCGTCCCACTCCCCCAGCTCGGCCGCGGCCGCGAGCTGTGGCACTTCTTCATGGTTCCGGAGGAGATCGAGCTTGTTCACGGCACACAGCTTCGGCCCGTCGAACCGCTTCAGCTGACGCTCGAACACGAACGCGTCGCCCGTACCCACGCCGGCCTGCGCGTCCACGACCTGCACGACCGCGTCGCCGCCCTGGGTCGCCTCACCGACCAGCTCGTTCAGCCGGGAGCCGAGCAGCGTCCTGGGCTTGTGGAACCCGGGGGTGTCGGTGAACACGACCTGGTAGCCGTCGCCGTTCAGCACGGCCCGGACGTCCCGGCGCGTGGTCTGTGGCTTGTCCGAGACGATCGCGACCTTGCGGCCCACGAGCCCGTTCACCAGGGTCGACTTGCCGGTGTTCGGCCGCCCGACGACGGCCACGAACCCGCTGCGGAAGGTCACCTACTTCCCGAGGTCGGACGGCCCGAACGCGTGCGGCAGGATCTCGGGCAGCGTCCAGGTCGCGCGTTTGCCGCTGGCCGACTCCACCGTCACGAGCATCTGCGGCCCGAACTCGTTCAGCACTTGCCGGCACCCGCCGCAGGGCGGGGTCGGATCGCCTGCGCGCGAGACCACGGCGACCGCGTCGATCGAGCGCTTGCCCGCGTTCACCGCCGCGGCCACGGCGTGGCGCTCGGCGCACACGGACATCGGGTAGGAGGCGTTCTCCACGTTCGCGCCGGCGAACACCTCGCCCTCGGCCAACACCGCGGCGCCGACGTTGAAGTTCGAGTACGGCGCGTACGAGCCGCGCTCCATCGCCTCGCGCGCCGCGGTCAGCATCTCGTCGACGCGGTCGCCGGCTGCGCTCATTCGGCCCTGGCCTCCTCTTCCCGTGCCTGCCCGTCGGCGGGCTGCGCGTGCGCCTCCTCGCGCGTGATGAGCACCTTGGATATCCGCCGCCCGTTGACCCGCTCCGCCGTGAACCGGAGGTTCTGGTACGAGACCTCCTCCCCTTCCTCCGGGATCGACCCCATGAGGCCGAGCATCAGGCCGCCGACCGTGTCCCACTCCTCGTCGGGGAGCTCGACGTCCAGGACCTCGTTCACCTCGTCGATCGAAAGCTTGCCGTCGACGCGGTACACGTCGTCCGCGACCTGCTCGAGCTCGGGCTCCTCCGTGTCGTACTCGTCGGCGATCTCGCCCACCAGCTCCTCGAGCAGGTCTTCGAGCGTGACCAGGCCGACGACGCTCCCGTACTCGTCGGTCACGAGCGCGATGTGGAACTTCTCCTTCTGCATCTCGCGCAGCAGGTCGGCCACCTTCTTGGATTCCGGGACGAAGTGCGCCTGGCGCACGACCTCCGTGAGCGGCATGTCGTGCTTGCCCTGGTGGGTGGCCTTGAGCACATCCTTGGCGTATACGATGCCGACCACGTCGTCCAGGTCCTCGTTGAAGACCGGGATCCGCGAGTAGCCGTTCTGCAGCACGAGGGCCTGCACGTCGCGGAGCGTCTTGTCGGTCTCGATCGCGACGATGTCCGGCCGTGGGACCATCACCTCCCGAACGATCGTGTCGCCGAACTCGAAGATCGAGTGGATCAGCTCCTTCTCGCCCTCCTCGATCTGCTCCTCCTCAGAGGCGACTTCGGCGAGCGCCCGGAGCTCGTGCTCGGTGATGAACGGGCCCTGCGGCAGCCCCTTTCCGGGCATGATCAGGTTCGCTACCTTCACCAGGCCAGTCGCGACGGGCCCGACCAGCCGGCCGAGGCCGACGATCAGCGGCGCGAGGAACAGCGCCACGCGATCGGTCTGCTGGATCGCGAACGTCTTGGGCGTGACCTCCGCGAACACGAACAGGAGCAGCGTCATGACCAGGGTCGCGACAAGCTCGCCGGCGCTCTCGAACAGGCGCACCGCGAGCGACGTGGCGATCGTCGTGCCGCCGATCGTGGCCAGCAGCACGAGGAGCAGGACCACGTTCAGGTACGGCGCGGGGTTCTCGGCGATCTTCACGAGGGAGCCGGAGCCGCGGCGCTGCTCCTCCTGGAAGCGGTAGGCGCGCACCCGGTTGATCCGTGTGATCGAGACCTCGGCGGCCCCGAGCAGCGCGACCACCAGGATCAGCAGGAGGACGATCGCCAGCTCGAACCAGTCGCCACCGCTCACGGCGTCCGCACCCCCGAGTAGCGCTCCTGCCGGACCCACATCTCGGCCTTGTCATCGTCGTCCATGTGGTCGTGCCCCAGCAGGTGCAGGATCCCGTGGACGAGCAGCAGGCGGATCTCGGACGCGGGGTCGTCCGGACGGTTCCGAGCCGCCACCGACGGCACGATCACGACGTCTCCCAGCATCCTGACACCGTCCTCCCCCGCCCCGTCGTCGAGCGGGAACGACAGCACGTCGGTCGGGCCGTCCTCGTGCATGTAGCGCTCGTGCAGGCCGGCGATCTCCTCCTCGGTCACGAACGAGACCGACAGTTCGGACCGCCCGACGTCCTCGCCGACCAGGACGGAGATCGCGAGGGCCCGCAGGTCGTCCGTGTCGACGGGTTCGGACTGCCGGTCGTCGAAGAGGATCAGCGGAGGTTGGTCGTCGTCAGCCATCGGCGCGGGCACGCAGCTCTCCGAAGACCCGGTAGGCCTCCACGATGTCCTGCACGATCTTGTGCCGAACGACGTCTCGGGCGCCCAGGTGCGACACGGCGATCCCGTCGATGTCCTTGAGGATCTCCTGCACGACCACCAGGCCGGAGGTCTGGCCGGAAGGAAGGTCGATCTGCGTGACGTCGCCGTCGACGACGGCCTTGGAGCCGAACCCGATGCGGGTCAGGAACATCTTCATCTGCTCGGGCGTCGTGTTCTGCGCCTCGTCCAGGATGATGAACGCGTCGTTCAGCGTCCGTCCGCGAAGGAAGGCGAGCGGCGCGACCTCGATCGTTCCGCGCTCCATCAGGCGCGGCAGCGCGTCGGCGCCCATCATCTCGAACAGGGCGTCGTACAGCGGCTTCATGTAGGGATCGATCTTCTCGTAGAGCGTCCCCGGCAGGAACCCGAGCCGTTCGCCGGCCTCCACGGCGGGCCGGCTAAGGATCAGCCGCGACACCTGCTTCTCCTGAAGCGCCCGTACAGCGGTCGCCACCGCGAGGTAGGTCTTGCCGGTGCCCGCCGGGCCGATCGCGAAGGTCACCGTGGCCTCACGCATCGCGTCCACGTAGCGCTTCTGCCCGAGCGTCTTCGGCGCGATCCCACGGCCGCGGCCGGTGAGGAAGACGTCGCCCAGCACCTGCGTGGGCGTGGCCTCCTCGCCCTTGATGAGCTCGATCGAGCGGCCGACCGATGAGGCGTTCAGCTCGTGTCCGCGTTCGAGCAGGGCGACGAGCTCCTCGAACAGGAGGGCCACGCGCTCGACCTCGGCCTCGGGTCCGGCAATCGTGATCTCGTTGCCGCGGACCACGATCTCCGAGTCGAAGGCGGCCTCGACGAGCTTGAGGAGTTCGTCGCGCTGACCGAGGAGGGCGACCATGCTCTGGTCGCCCGGCACCAAGATCTTGACCTGCGTGGTGGCTCTCGCCAAACGGCTCGCTCTGGGGTGGTGCCCCGTCCCTCCTCGATCGGATGTGGGCGTCCGCTGACGCCCAGGACTGGGTCCGGATTCTACCCCCGGGGAGGGGCCGCCAAGCCGGATCGGGCGTGCCATCAGCCTGGAGGCCACCCCAGGGGGCGGCCGCCGAGCATGTGGAAGTGCAGGTGGAAGACGCTCTGGCGGGCGTCGGGGCCGACGTTCGAAACCAGGCGCCACCCGCCCTCGTCGACCTTCTCGGTCCTGGCCAGGTGGGCGGCGGCCTGGAGCAGGTCCAGCACCATGCCGGCGTGCCGGTCTTCCAGGTCGCGAACGTCCCGGACGTGCTCCTTGGGGATCAGCAGGAGGTGCGTGGGCGCGCCCGGGCGGATGTCGCGGAACGCGAGGATCGTCTCGGTCTCGTGCAGGATCTCGGCCGGCGCCTCGCGCGCCACGATCCGGCAGAACAGGCAGCTGCTCGAGCTCATCGGGTCGGGGATCCCGGGTGATGAAGTGCGCCCCTGGTCGACGACCTGCGGCCGGCCGTCTCGCCGCGAAGGCGAGCGAGCTCCTCGACCAGCTTGCGCTCCTCCTTGGAAAGGTCGCGCGGCGTCTGCACCGCGACCGTGAGGAAAAGGTCGCCGCGGCCACGACGGCCGAGGTTCGGGATGCCCTTGCCGCGGAGCCGGACCGTGGTCCCGGACTCGATGCCCGGCTCGATCTCGACGCGCTCGGACCCGTCGAGCGTATCCACCTCGACCTCGCCGCCGAGCGTCGCTTGCACCATCGGCACGTCGAGCACCGCGAACACGTCCGGCCCGTGGCGCTCGAACACCGGATCCTCCTCCACACGGATCGACAGGTACAGGTCACCCTGTGGCCCGCCGGCCACGCCCGCGTGACCGGCCCCGCCCACGCGGAGCTCCATCCCGTCGCTCACGCCGCCGGGGATGTCGACGGGGATCGTCGCCTGGACGCCGACCCGGCCGCGGCCGTGACACCGCTCACACGGCGAGAGGATCTCCTGGCCGGTTCCCTGGCACGTGCCGCACGGGTGGGCGGTCATCACGGTGCCGAAGATGCTCCGTCGCACGTCCTGCACCTGCCCCGAGCCACCGCAGGTGTGGCAGCGCTGGGGCGAGGTGCCGGGTTTGGAGCCGTTGCCGCCGCAGCGCTCGCACACCTCCATGCGGCCGATC
>JBKPKU010000032.1:0-5573 GCA_046731295.1 Actinomycetota bacterium | reverse complement strand
CGCATAGGTCGCCCGGGCGTCCTCCTGCAACGCCGCGATGATCTCCCGGTCGCGTTCGTCCACCGCCCGCGTATCGTACGGCGCACCGAACGGCCGAGCGCTCGAACCCCCGCCCCGGCCGATTCCCGAGACCGGGCGGCTAGGGTACAACTCCCACGTGGCTCGTCCTCCTCGGAGCCGGGAGGACACGTGGTCGCGACAGCTTCGGCTCCCCGCGTTCGGTTCGTCCGTCTCCGCCGGGCGGGTGGCGAGCGCCGGCTTGCGATCCTGGATCCCGTCACGCGCGATCGGTACGTGCGGCTGGTGGCGGTTGCGGCCGGCGGCGTCGAGGCGCGGCTGTCCGATGCCGTCGTGGCCAACCGGGTCCGCTCCTGGCGGGTCGAGCCGCCGGAGCTCCGCCTGCGACCCTGGCGCGTCGAACGCCGCGTCTTCGCGGCGCGCGTGTCCGCGCTCGCCCGAACGGCGGGCACGATCGCGTTCGCCGACGTCCGCCGGTGCTACGCGTCGATCTCGCCCGCGACGGTGGGGGTGGCGCTGCGCCGTGACGGGATCGAGACCGCCGACGCGCTCGAACGGTTCCTGTGCGACCTCGAGCGCGCCGGCGTCGCCGGCCTCCCCGTCGGCCCCGAGCCCTCGGCCGTCCTGGCCAACGCGGTCCTCGCCGCGGTCGACCGGGCGCTCGAGCGGGCGGGCATCCGGCACCTGCGGTGGGTGGACGACGTGGTCCTCGCCGGACAAGACCCGGCCGCGGCCCTCCAGGTCCTCCGCGACGCCCTGGCGACGATCGGTCTGCGGCTGAACGAGCGCAAGACGCGTGTCGTTCTCGACCCACGGGCGATCGGCGTACCCAACGGCATGTCGCCGAGCCGCTGACCGAGCGGTGCCGGACCCGGCCTGGGCTAAGCTCGCCCGCGATGAGGACCCTCTACCGAGCCTCGCGCGTCCGAACCCTGTCATACCCGGCGGCGGGGGAGTGGGTCCTGGTGGACGGACGCCACGTGGAACGCGTCGGGATCGGCGAGGTCCCCGAGGCCGATCGCGTAGTCGACCTGCCCGGCGCGACGATCCTCCCGGGCTTCGTGGACACCCATGTCCACCTGACGGGAACCGGCGTGCACCACCAGGCGCCGGGGCTGGTCTCCGCGGCTTCGGCCGCCGAGGTGCTGGCCGTGGCCTCGGAGCTGGTGGCCGTGCGCGCGGGGCCCGTGTACCTGCACGGGTGGGACGAGTCGCAGTGGGCGGATCGGACACTCCCGAAACGGGCGGAGCTCGATGCCGTCTCCGATCGGCCTCTGGGCTTGGCGCGTGTCGACGGCCACCTGCTTCTCGCCAACCAAGCGGCGATCGAGGCCGCCGAGGCAGCGGCGGAGCCCGGCGTCGAGCGCGACGCGGGAGGCGAGCCCAACGGGCGACTGACCGGCCGCGCGGCGCAGGCCGCCAAGCGCTGGTTCGCCACCCACCTGTCCGGGCACGACGTCGAGGACCTCCAGCTGAAGGCGGCGAGCCTGGCGGTCGCCCACGGCGTCACGACGATCCACGAGATGTCGATGCCGGCCGAGCGCGGGATGCGCGACCTCGAGACCCTCCTGGGCCATCGGACCCGCCTCCCGCTCGACGTCGTGAGCTATGTGGCGACGACGGACATCTCCAGCGTGATCGACCTCGGCCTGCCCCGCGTGGGCGGGGACCTTCCGGTGGACGGCTCGATCGGCGCGCGGACGGCGTTCGTGCGGGACGGGTTCGTTGACCGGAACGACGACCCGCGGGGCAACTTCGGCGACGACGAACTCGCCCAGTACTTCCACGACGGGCACCTGGCTGGCCTGCAGGTGGGGGTCCACGCGATCGGCGACGCCGCGATCGAGCAGGTGGTCGCCACGTGGGAGCGGGTGTACCAGTCGCTGGATTCCCGGCAACGCCGGCACTTCCGGGCGCGGCGCCACCGGATCGAGCACTTCGAGATGGCGGATCCGCACGTGATCGAGCGCGCCGCGATGCTCGGCCTGGGGATCAGCGTCCAGCCCACGTTCGACGCCCGCTGGGGCTCGCCGGGCGGCCTGTACGAGCAGGCGCTGGGCCCCGAACGCGCCGGCGCGATGAACCCGTTTCGTGACCTGGTCCGCCGGGGCATGGAGGTCGGGGCGGGCTCGGACTCCCCGATCACCACGATCGATCCGCTCGTCGGCGTGGCGGCCTTCGAGACCCATCACGACCCCGGGCAGCGGCTTGGCCGGGAGGAAGCGATCCGAGTGTTCACCCTGGGGAGCGCGCGGCTGGCGCACCAGGAGGACAAGAAGGGGAGCCTCGAGCCCGGCAAGCACGCCGACTTCGCGGTCTACGACGTCGACCCGCTGGAGGTTGGCAGCCTCGACGGCGTGCGGCCGATCCTCACGGTCAGCCTCGGCCGCGATGTCTATGCCGCCTGACACCTGCGCGTTTGACATCGCCGGGGCCCCGCGTATTATCCGCGCTGCGTCGGCCGCTTCGGCGGCAGGCGCACGCAGGACCCAAGAGGCTGAGTAGAGAACGCGGCGCCCCGGCGCCGCGGCCCCAAAGGTCTCTTGGGTCCTCGCCTTTCTTTTGCTTTCGACCCCCAGCCGCCCGATTGGACTTCGGCCAGCCGGGAATGAATCCCGACTGTCCGACGTTGTTCGGCCGGAGCACTTGTCTGTCGGATGCTCGGCAGTACAATCCCCCGGCCCGAAAAGAGGGATCGCAAGGTGGAAGACCTCGAAGACACGCTCGATGACGAAGAGGTCGACGAGGAAGGCTCTGACTCGGCAGTGGACGAGGAGGCCCCCGCGACCGCCCCTGCGCCCGCCACCGCTGCCGGCGACGAGGACGTAGAGTCGATCCAGGACATCCTGGTCAAGCAGGAGGCTCGTGCAGAGGAGGCGGAGGAGGAGGACGATTCGGTCCTCACGTTGACCCGTGAGGAGCGCCTGGAGCCGCTCGCGACCAAGGTGGTTCCCCCTCAGCCGACCGAGTTCATATGCTCAAACTGCTACCTGGTAAAGCATCGGAGCCAACTGAAGGACAAGGCGAAGATGCTCTGCCGGGATTGCGCCTGAGCCCGAGCCGCATCGGGCTCCCCATTGCCCTCCTGATCTCGGCGCTTTCGGGCGCCCTCCTGTCCCTTTCGTTGCCTCCCGCGGGCGTCTGGCCGCTCGTGTGGCTGGCGCCGATACCCCTGCTGTGGCTGGTCCGGACGTCCCGGCCGAGGCGGGCGGCGCTGTGCGGGTTCGTGTTCGGGATCGCCTACTTCGGCGCACTCCTGTACTGGATCCTGTTGTTCGGTGAGCTCGGATGGGCCGCGCTCGTCCTGACGTCCGGGGCGTTTATGGCCGCGTTCGGCGCCTTGGCGCCGGCTGTATGGCGGCCGAGCCATCCGATCCTGGGCACGCTCGGCCTGGCCGCGGTGTGGACCCTCGTCGAATGGATCCGAAGCATGGTCCCCGTCGGCGGGTTCACGTGGGGGCAGCTTGGCGTACCGCAGGTGGACGCGCCGGGCTTGCCCCTCGCATCGATCGGCGGGGTCTGGGCGCTGTCGTTCGCCGTCCTGCTCGCCTCCGGTTTCCTGCTCCTGGCGCTCGAGCGATGGGGAAGCGGTCGCCGTGCCGCCGCGGCATGGCTCCTAATCGCGGCGATCGGAGTGGCCGTCGTGCCCGCAGCCATACCGCTCTCCGAACCCGACGGACGCACGCTCGAGGTGGCCGCGATCCAGGTGGACGTGGCTTCCCTGCAAGGCTTGGTCGGTGCGGAAGAGGACGCGGCCGTCGCGCAGCTGAACATCGATCGCCACCTCCGGCTCGTGGACGACCCGCCGGATCTGGTCGTGTGGGGGGAGGGGGCACTCGATCCCGGCGTGACCGGCGACCCGGCCATCATGACCCGGGTGCAGGAGGCGATTGCCGCCGTGGGGACCCCTACCATCGCCGGGGCCGTGATCGACGACCCCGGCGGTGCCGAGCACACGTCGACGCTTGCGTTCAACGGCACGGGGCGGGTTGTGGACCGCTACGACAAGGTGAAGCTGGTGCCCTTCGGCGAGTACGTCCCGTTCCGCCGCGAGCTCGGCTGGATCTCGGCCACGGATCAGGTGCCCGTCGACCGAACGCCCGGAACCGACGTGCGGCCCGTCTCGATCCCCGGGCTGCCCGTTATCGGCACCCCCATCTGCTACGAGAACAGCTTCCCGACGATCGACCGCGAGATGGTTCGCGAGGGCGCCGGCTTCCTGGTGGTGGTGATCAACAACGCCTCCTACGACCACACGGCCGCCTCAGAGCAGCACCTGCAGATGAGCCGTCTGCGCGCGGTCGAGAACGGTCGCTGGGTGGTGCACGCCGCGGTCTCGGGCATCAGCGCCTTCATCGACCCGGACGGCCAGGTGGTGGACTCGCGGGGCCTGTTCGAGCCCTCGACGATGCGCGCCGAGATCCGGGCCTCGGATCGGGAGACTCCGTACACGAGGTTCGGGGACTGGGTGCCCTGGGGGTCGCTCGTCCTGGTGCTCGGGCTGTTCGCGCTCCCGCGCGGCCGGCGGCGTCCGGTCCGCGAGCCCGGGCCCCTGCCCGAACGCCCGCGGACGCTGGTCATCCTGCCGACCTACAACGAGCGGGCCACGATCGAGCGCATCCTGGACGGCATCGCGGCGATCGACGCGGACATGGAGGTCCTGGTCGTGGACGACGGCTCGCCGGACGGCACCGGCGCCCTGGTGCGCGCGCGGGCCGAGACGGACCGGCGGATCACCCTGATCGAACGGCCGCGCAAGTCCGGGCTCGCGAGCGCGTACGCCCTGGGGTTCGATCGGGCGATCGCGGACGGCTACGACCTGGCCGTGGAGATGGACTCGGACCTGTCGCACCGTCCGGAGGATCTCCCGCGGCTTCTGGAAGCCGTTCGTGGCCACGACCTTGTCATCGGCAGCCGGTACGTGCCGGGGGGGTCGGTGACGAACTGGAGCCGGGCACGGGTGACCCTGTCCAGGGCGGGCAACCTGTACGCGCGATACTGGCTCGGGTTCAAGGTCCACGACGCCACCAGCGGTTTTCGGGTCTACCGGACCGCCGCCCTGCGGGGGATCACGGCCACGCCCGTGGCCTCGGACGGGTACGGCTTCCAGATCGAGCTGGTCTATCGCGCCTGGAACCTCGGCCTGTCGATCGGCGAGGCACCGATCTCGTTCCGCGAGCGAGAGCACGGAGAGTCCAAGATCAGCCGCCGCATCGTCGTGGAGGCGCTGTGGCTGGTCACCGTATGGGGCCTGAGGGCTCGGTTCCGCCCCGACCCTGAGGGCTGAAGCCCCGCACAAACGCCGGGAATGTACGTTATGACAAGTTTGCTTGTCTCCACCATCAAGACAACAAACACCAACCTCCCCCAACCACGACCCTTTCCCGCAAGAGCATCTCAAGCGTGATCCGTCTCATGCCCCAGCCATATGGGAACTTCCTCAGATGCGACCAATAAGTTGCCTTCTCATGCAGCCGTTCCGTAGACTCCGCGTGCCCAGCAGGTAGTAAGCCAAAGGACCTACCCCAGACAAGGGCCTTCGGCGGATGTAGTAG
>JBKPKU010000031.1:0-1568 GCA_046731295.1 Actinomycetota bacterium | reverse complement strand
GGCACGCCGCTCGACGAGGACACGCAGCTCGGCCCGATGATCTCGGCCGGGCAGCGCCAGACGACGCTCGACTACCTCGAGATCGGACAGAAGGAGGGCGCGCGCCTGGTCACGGGCGGAGCGGTGCCGACCGTCGAGGGCGCCGAGGGCGGCTTCTACCTCCGGCCGGCGGTCCTGGCCGACGTCGACAACGGGTGGCGCGTGGCGCGGGAGGAGATCTTCGGGCCGGTCGCCTGCCTGATCCCGTTCGACACCGAGGACGAGGCCATCCGCCTGGCCAACGACACCGAGTACGGCCTGTCGGGCTCGATCTGGACGAGGGACCTGGGCCGCGCGATCCGTGTGGCCAAGGGCATCCGCACCGGCGTGCTCAGCGTGAACTCGTCACACAGCGTGCACACCGAGGCCCCGTTCGGCGGATACAAGCAGAGCGGGATCGGCCGCGAGATGGGGATGCACGCCGTGAATCTCTACACCGAGGTCAAGAACATCTACTTCTCGCAGGCCTAGACGGAACGTTCGTACCGTTCGCGTTCCCAGTCGGTGACGGTCTCGCGCCACGCCTTGAGCTCCCACGCGCGCGAGGTCGCGTAATACTCGCTGAACCCCTCGCCGAGCGCCTTGCGGAGCGCCGCGTCTTCCTCGAACGCGTGCAGCGCGGACTCAAGCGAGCCCGGGAGCTCGGGCAGGTCCGCAAGCGCGTACGCGTCGCCCGTGATGTCCGCTGGGGGCTCCGCCTCAGCCCGGATGCCCTCGGCGGCCGAGGCCGCGATCGCGGCCAGCGCGAGGTAGGGGTTCGCGTCGGCCCCCGGGCGGCGGCACTCGAACCGCCACAGCTCCGGCCGCTCCGAACGGATCGCGCGCACCGCGCACGAACGGTTCTCGTGGCCCCAGGTCGCGTTGATCGGGGCGAACCACCCGGGGACGAGGCGCTTGTACGAGTTGATCGTGGGATTCAGCAGGAGCGAGGCCGCCGGCAGATGCTCGAGCACGCCGGCGATCGACGAGGCGAACACGCGCGGGAGTGGTTCGGACAGGGAGGCGCCGGCGAACGCGTTCGTCCCGTCCTCCCACAGGGACAGGTGGACGTGCCCGCTCGAGCCCTCCTCGCCGGGGTTCGTCTTGGCCAGGAAGCTGGCGCGCAGCCCGAGCGTCGCCGCCACCTGCTTGACGCCGAATTTCAGCAGCGCCGCGCCGTCGGCGGCGGCCAGTCCGCGCGCGGGCGCGACGTTCAGCTCGAGCAGGCCCGGCCCGGCCTCCGTGTGTACGGCCGACAGCTCGACGCCGAGCCCGTCGAGCGCGGGGGCCAGCGCGTCGAGGAAGGCCTCGTAGCGCCCGATCTCGTTCAGGCTGTAGCTGATGCCCGTCGAGGTCGGGTCGCCGCGCTCGTCCCAGATCCGGATCTCGTACTCGATCGCCGACAGCACGTCGTACCCGAGCCCGGCCGCATCCTCGACTACCGAGCGGAAGACCTCGCGCGTGGCGAACTCGACCGGAGAGCCGTCCCGCCGGCTCGGCGTCGCGAGGCACACGCGCCAGCCGGGACGCCAGGAGAGATCGCGCAGGGT
>JBKPKU010000030.1:0-5859 GCA_046731295.1 Actinomycetota bacterium | reverse complement strand
TTCGATCTCATGACGCTCCTGAAGCAGATCGGGGCGATGGAGCACGCCGACGCGGCCATCGCCAGCCGGCTCCACGCGGCCGAAGCCGGCGGCTAGGACCGCCGCGCTACGCGGCCCGCTGGCTGTCCGAACCACGTGGTGAGCGCGTCGACGAGACGTTGCTGGGTTCCGTCCTCTCCCACCCAGGCCACGTAGCCGTCTGGTCGGATCAACACGGCGGTCGGGCTCGAGACCTCCCCGAGCGCCGGAAGCTCCCACGGGCCGGCGTAGGTGGCGTCGATCATCCGAACGCGATCCGCCCAGGGCGTGGCGTCCAGGTCGCCGGGTGAACCGAGGTTGAGCAGCACCGGCCGGGCCTCGTGCAGCAGCGTGTAGACACGAACCGGGCCGTCGGCGGTGACCAGGTCGAGATCGGGCATGCGGCGCCCGAGCAGCGGATGCCCCTCGCCGAGGTCGTAATGGATATCGAGCCCGGACATCATCGCGGCGAACCGTCGGCGCGGCTCCTCCATGGCGAGGAGCTCGGCGAACGTGTCGCGCAGGGCCTGCGTGCGTTCGTTCTGCGGGCGAAGCACGACCTGCACGATCGTGTTGCGCAGCACGCGGGAGACGACGGGGTGGCGCTCGGAATGGTAGGTGTCCAGGAGGCTCTCGGCGGATGTATGCGCGACCACCTGTGCCAGCTTCCATCCCAGGTTGACCGCATCCTGCACGCCGGTCTGCAGGCCCTGCCCACCGTCGGGCGGATGCACGTGTGCGGCGTCGCCGGCCAACAGGACCCGTCCGCGCCGGTACGCCGTGGCTTGCCGAGCCGCATCGGTGAACCGGGAGAGCCAGGTGGGGCTGTGGATCCCGTAGTCGGTCCCGTAGACGGCGATGAGCGCCTCGGTGAGGTCGCGCAGGGTGGGCTCGCCGGATCCGACGTGGCGTTCGGTCACCAGGACCCCGATCGGCCCATGATCCATGTAGATGACCTCGCCGTCGCGGATCTCGTACTCCAGCCGGCTGATGGAATGGATGCCCAGGTCGTCGCGGCGGATGCCCCAGTCTGGTTCCTCCGTCATCTCGACCTCGGCGATCAGGTTGCTCGTCGTCGGATCCGTGCCCGGGAACTCGATGCCGGCCGCCTTCCGGACCCGGCTGCGTCCTCCGTCGCACCCGACCAGGTAGTCGGCGCGGAGGGGCCGGCCACCGGAGACCTCCACCTCGACACCGGTGTCGTCCTGCACGAACCCGGTGACCTCATGTCCGCGTAGGATCCGCACTCCCAGCTCATCGACCCAGCCGGTCAGGATGCGCTCGATGTGGTTCTGCCTCAGCCCCAGCCCGTAATGGTGCCGGGTGGGGAAGTCGCCGATGTCCAGCCGAACGCCGGCGAACCCGGCGACCTGCGCCACCTGCCCCTCCGAGAGGAACCGATCGGCGATCCCGCGCTGATCGAAGACCTCGATCGTGCGGGCGTGCAGACCGCCCGAGCGGGCGCCGCCCAGCTCCTGGGTAGCGCGCCGCTCGACGATGACCACGTCGACGTTCGCCAACGCCAGTTCGGCCGCCAACATCAGCCCGGTCGGACCGCCGCCGGCTATCACCACCGCATGGTCGGTCGTCGCCATGTCGTGACTCCTTCGTCTCGATGTGCGCCCGACCGGCGATGATGCGGCATGACCCCGGGCTTGCGGCAAGCTCCCGACGCGCGATAGTTTGAGTGTGGAGAGGGGCGGATCCTCTCCTAACCCCCGCCCAGCGCGTCGATCGACGCTGTCTTCACGATGCCGGAGACCGCTCGCGCAAGATCTTCATTCGACGTGACGAATGCGTCCGCGTGCAGCTGCGTCAGGGCCACGAACTCGGCGTCCTCCGTCGAATCCCACCCAAGCTTGTCGGCCATCCTGAACGCGGTCCGCTGCAGCACCTTGTCGCCGAGGAAGCGAACCTTCAGCGAGTTGATGCGTGTGATGCGTTCGAGTGCCTCGTCGGCCGAGATCTCGCCCCGTCGGGCCGCCCGATACAGCGCCGACAGCGCCTGCGAGCGGACGATCGCCGGTGCGAGGAGCTGATGGCCGGGCGCGACCTCGATCTCGCCGGCCGCGATCTCCAGCAACGTTCACGGTCGACCACGAACCGCGTCATGCCGCAGACGCTACACGCCGCCGCGGCTTCCCATGGCCCACGCGCGGGTATGAGGAGTGTCATGGCTTCCTACACGGTCAACCGCCGCGGCGTGGCCCAGGCTCGGAGGCTCATCCGGGCCAAGCAGTACGTGCTGAACAGCAACTGGGGAGACGTGCAGCCGAAGGCCGCCGCGCAGAACGCCTTCCTGAAGGAACACTCGTGGGAGGAGTACGAGGGCTGGTTCCTCGGGCTGACCGAAGGGGCCGCCGACGAGACCAAGGCACGGTACGCGTTCGTGTACGGAGATCTCCGTCGCCTTCACCGAAGCGGTCTCATCGCCTGCCTGTACCGTGCCGCCGAGTGGCGGCACAGCGAGGTCATGCGAGCCGCCTACAAGCTGCTCGAGGAGCTGGATGCCGCCACCTCCTGAGAAGCCGTTGCTGCCGCGGCGATGCGAGAGAAGGCAACTTGACGGTTATCGGAGGTCGTCGGACCATCCCTGCACGTCCGTGTCAGCATTTCTCTGGAAGGGAGGCTGCGATGCCGTTGTTCATGGACCATCACGCGAAGGTCGACGGACTGACCGCGCAGGCTGTGGCCGATGCTCACCGGAGGGACCTCGAGACCCAGGGTGAGTACGGCGTGAACTACATCAAGTACTGGTTCGACGAGGGTTCGGGTCAGGTGTGGTGCCTGGTGGAGGCCCCGGATGCCGAGTCCGCGGCGAAGGTGCATCAGGAGGCGCACGGTCTCGTCGCCGATGACCTGACCCAGGTCGAGGAGGGCGTGTAGCCGTCCGGCGAACGCGTAGCCGGCTCGTCGCCCGGGCATGATCTCGTACGTCGCGCTCCTTCGCGGGATCAACGTCGGAGGGAAGAACCCGATCAAGATGCCGGCGCTCAAGGCCGCCTTCGAGGCGGACGGGTTCGAAGACGTCTCGACATACATCCAGAGCGGGAACGTGCTGTTCTCGTCTTCGGAGAGAAGGCCGGCCGCGCTCACCGAGCGGATCGAGTCGATGCTCGCCGAGTCGTTCGACTACGTGCCGACCGTGGTGGTTCGCAGCAAGAAGCAGATGAAGGCGATCGTCGAGGGTGCGCCGAAGGGGTTCGGCGGCCAGCCGGCCAAGTACCGGTACGACGTCATCTTCCTCAAGGAGCCACTTACGGCGAAGGCGATCGGGGAGGTGCCGACGAACCCGGCCGTGGACACGGCGCACCCCGGCACCGGCGTCCTCTACTTCTCGAGGCTCACCGCGAAGGCCGCGGCGAGCCGGCTCAACAAGATCATCTCGTCGCCGATCTACCCGAGCGTGACGATCCGCAACTGGAACACGACGACGAAGCTGCTCTCGTTGATGCGGTAGGCCGGCGTTAAGGTGGGTCGCGTGGACGGCGAAAGCGACGAGACGTTCCACGAGCCGGCCGACGCCGACGGGCCGACGACGATCTACGAGCAGGGGCCCGACCCCGAAGCCAAGGTCAATGTTCGACGGCTTCCGCGTCTGTGCGTCCAGGGGTTCCGCATCATCGTGGCGGCGGGCAGGCGCGACTTCATCGTGTCGATCACGCTGCAGACGATCGCAGGGTTCGGGCTGGCCGTGCAGCTCGTGCTCGGGCAGCGGGCGCTGGCGGCGCTGTTCGCCGCGGTGCAGGGAGACGGATCCCTCGCGTCCGTCGCGCCGTGGGCGCTTGCGGTCGCCGTCGTCGCATTCGTCCTGTTCTTCGCGAGCGCGGTCCAGCGCGAGCGCCAGCAGATCCTGGGGGAGCTGGTCAACCGCCACGTCGAGGCCAGGGTCCTGGACGTGGTCACCGAGGTCGATCTCGAGGCGTTCGAGACGCCGGGGTTCTTCAACCGGCTCGAACGCATCCGGGGGCGCGCCGACCAGCCGCTGAACCTGGTCTGGGGCGTCTCCGGGCTGGCCGGCGCCGCGGTAGGCACGATCGGGGTGGTGATCGGCCTGTTCGCGATCGAGCCGCTCCTGATCCCGATGATCGCGCTGGTGTTCCTGCCGGCGTGGCTCGTGGCCTCACGCCGGAGCGAGTCCTTCTGGCGCTTCTTCTGGCGGATGACTCCGCGCGACCGCGAGCGACGCTACCTCGCCGACGTGCTGAGCGGGCGCGACGAGGCCAAGGAGGTTCGGGCCTTCGGGTTGGCCGGGTACCTGCGCACGCGCTACGACCGCCTGTACGAGGAGCGGATCCGGGAGCTGCGGGAGGTCGCGCGCCGGCACCTGGTCTTCTCGTTCGCGGCCAACCTCGGCATCTCGATCGTGCTGCTGGTGACGCTGCTGCTGATCTCGTGGCTGACGCTGCGGGACGACGTGACGCTCTCGCAGGCGGGGATCGCGGTGGCCGGGGTCGCGATCGTGGGGGCGCGGTTGACCCAGGCCGGGTACTCGGCAGGGTCGCTGTCGGAGGCCGGCCTGTACATGGACGACTTCAACGCGTTCCTCGACCTGCTGCCGAAGGTGGCCGAGAAGCGGCCGACGGCGCCCGCCCCGCGCGGCTTCGACCTCCTGACGGTCGACGGCGTCTCGTTCACCTACCCGAGCGGCGACGAACCGGCGCTTCGCGACGTGCACCTAGAGATCGGTCGAGGCGAGGTCGTGGCCCTGATCGGCGAGAACGGATCGGGCAAGACCACGCTCGCGAAGCTGCTCGCCGGCCTGTACAGCCCGACGAGGGGGACGATCGGCTGGGACGGCGTCGACATCTCGACCGTCGACCCCGACGACCTCCGGCGCTCGATCGCGGTGATCTTCCAGGACTTCATCCGCTACCACCTGCCCGCGCGGGACAACGTCGGCCTCGGCCGGTCCGACGCGGCTGAGGACCTCGACCCGATCCGCGCCGCGGCCGAGCACGCGGACGCCGATGGGTTCCTGTCGACACTGCCGGCCGGCTACGAGACCGTGCTCGGTCCACAGTTCATCGGCGGCACCGATCTGTCGGTCGGGCAGTGGCAGCGGGTGGCCCTCGCTCGGGCGTTCTTCCGTGACGCGCCGTTCGTCGTCCTGGACGAGCCGACGGCCGCGCTCGATCCGCGCGCCGAGCACGACCTGTTCGAACGGATCCGTTCGCTGCTCTCGGACCGGACGGTGCTCCTGATCTCGCACCGGTTCTCGAGCGTCCGTTCGGCGGACCGGATCTACGTCCTGGCGGAGGGGAACGTCGTCGAGGCGGGCACGCACGAGGAGCTGATGGCCGACGGCGGCATCTACGAGGAGCTGTTCACCCTCCAGGCGGCCGCGTACCTCGGCGATGCCGCCGCGTCGCGCGAGACGAACGGGGCGCGCGGAGGCCCGCTGGCTTCCGCTCGCCCCGATCCGCTGCGTTCGAGCCCGCCTCAGCCCCGCCCGTAGCGCGTGAGTTCGGCCTGGACCTGATTCGTGCGCGAGCTTACCCGCCTGCAAGGATTCGGGCAGAGTCAACAGAAGTTGACAAAGAGAGAGGTGTCAATGTATGTTGACGCCATGTCCAACGCCACCAAGCTCGCGCAGGCGGCCGGCAGCAGCGACCCGGAGGTCGGCCTTCAGGCCGTGGCGGCGCTCCGGCGGTTGCTCGAGCAGATCGAGGCCCTGCAGGTGGGTCGGGCGCGCGACCTGGACTGGTCCTGGCAAGACATCGCGCGAGAGCTCGGCGTGAGCAAGCAGGCGGTGCACAAGAAGCACGCCGGGCGCCGCCTCCTGCGAAGGGGGCGCTGATCGTGTTCGAGCGCTTCACGGACGGCGCACGCGAGGCCGTA
>JBKPKU010000029.1:0-1626 GCA_046731295.1 Actinomycetota bacterium | reverse complement strand
TCCTCGATCCGGTGTCTGTGCACCCCCCGCTGGTTGGAGTGGACGGTGCAGAGACTCGTGGGGACGGCTTCAGCGCCGGGCTGGTCGCCTTGATCCAGCATGGTCTGGGTGGGACCGCCGTAGCTCCCGACGGGATCGAGCCGGGGGTTCTTGTTCACCTTGTCGCCGGTGGTGTTGGTGAACGAGCATCCCGCCATATTGCCCATCAGGTTGTAGCCATCGGAAGTGGGCCCCCCATGGCAGTCGGGTTCCATGGACGCGGAGTTCCCCGCGATGATCGTGTCCTTGAGCGTTTTCCGAGCCCCCGTACAGCTCGGTTAGCATCTTGAAAGGTGAGGCAGCATCACCGGAACACGACAGATTTCGTGCACCCAGCCTTACATAATCCGAACCACGCGGCGGCTGTCGTGGGGACTCCGCTTCAGCTCAGCGTTCGATACTCCAAGGTTCATCGCGGCCGGCTGAAGCACGAATGAGCACGTGCCTGGTCACGACGATGAACCCGTGGTCGTGAGCACCGCGTAAGATCGCGTTTGGCGCATTGGGGCGAGGGCGGACGACGAAACGCGCCGCTGACGAAGACTCGGGTTAGGTTAGGCGTGATGGGTGATGGTCGGCGGTCGCGGTTGGACTTGAATTCGTTGCTGGCGGCGGTCGAGGCGGCGCCGCCGGTCGCGGCGGTCGATGTGATGGCCGCCGCGCTGGCGGAAGCGATCGGTGCCCGCGAGGTCAGCTTCCTGATCGCCGACTTCAGTGGACGCTCGCTGATCCGGCTGGGCCACGCGGGCGGGGAGGGGGCACTGCGGTTGCGGGGGAGGGAGACTGCGGAGCGGGTGCCGTTGGTTGGGACACCGCAGGGGCGGGCGTTGGCCGACCAAGCGGTCGAGGTGATCGTCGAGGATGGCGGCGCTCGCTTGTTCGCGCCGGTGACCAGCCGCGGTGAGGCGGTCGGTGTTCTGGAGTTGGGGCTGGAGGACTTCCCGGTTGAGCAGACGGTGGCCGATGTCGCCCTGGCGGCGCACTTCTTGGCGTACGTGGTGATTGCAAACCGCCGCTACACCGATCTGTTCGAGTGGGGGCAGCGCTCGGTTCCGTTGTCGTTGGCGGCGGAGATCCAGCATCGGCTGTTGCCTGGAGCGTATACGTGCGAGGCCGGGCAGTTCACTCTCGCCGCCTGGCTGCAACCGGCGGGCGAGATCGGCGGTGACACCTTCGACTTCTCGTTGGAGCGAGACACATTGCACGTGTCGATGACCGACGCGATGGGCCACACGATGGATGCCGCGCTGTTGGCGACCGTGCTGGTCGGGGGTCTACGCAACGCCCGCCGGGGCGGGGTGGAGCTGGCCGAGCAGGCGCGGCTGGCGAATGATGCGCTGGCCGAGCAGGCCAGCGAGGGCCAGTTCGTTACCGGCCTGCTCGTGCGGATCGACCTGGCCAGTGCGACGGCGGGTATCGTCAACGCCGGCCATCCCCCGCCGCTGCGGCTGCGGGCCGGGCAGGTCGAGCAGGTTCGCTTGGAGGCTGACCGCCCGTTCGGCCTGCAGTCCGAATGCGCCTACCGGGTGCAAGCGCTGCAATTGGAGGTGGGCGACCGGCTGATCTTCGTCACCGACGGCATGCTCG